>NZ_JCANTR010000004.1:0-301253 GCF_059568575.1 Flavisolibacter ginsengiterrae DSM 18136 | reverse complement strand
GGCACATTCACCGTGGCAAGGACAGCAGCACCACTGTTTTTTATTTGCAGCTGCGCACCTGAATAAGGCGTAGCGATTCTTAAGTTAATGGTATAGCTGCCTGCAGAAGGAACAGAGACGGTATAATCCATCCAGTCGTTCTGGTCTATCCAGCCTACGTCAAGGGTGCCTTCGGAGCAGTTCTCTGTAAGCACACCACTCATGGCGCTCCAGTTCTCTGCCTCTATCCTTGAAGTGCCACCTGAGGATGCATTGACGGTTACTACTACATCATCTGAAGCTGTTGCTCCGCCGTTGTCGGTCACGGTAAGGCGGAAGATGTAAGAGCCCTGTACCAGTGCTGAGATGGTGGTAGTGGCAGAGGAAGGATTATTAATGGTAGCCGTTCCTCCGGATACCTTGGTCCATGCATAGGAAGCAATGCTTCCATCAGGATCAGAACCAGAACCAGTGAGTGTTACACTGTTTGTGGGCAGTGTTATGATCTTGTCAGCACCGGCATTAGCCGATGGTGACTGGTTGGCTGCACCATTGACGGTTATATTCACGTCATCAAAAGCAGAAGCTCCATTATTATCAGTTACTGTGAGGCGGAAAATATAACTACCCTGCACCAGGCCAGAAACCGTTGTGGAAGCTGCACCTGGAGAGTTGATGGTAGCTGCACCTCCAGAGATCTTTGTCCAACTGTAAGTTGCGATGGTACCATCAGGGTCTGATCCGCTACCAGAAAGTGAAGCTGAATTCGTTGGTAGTGTGATGGTTTGATCTGCACCTGCATTGGCAGTGGGTGATTGGTTAGGTGTGGCGTTCACGACCACATTGACATCATCAAAGGCTGTTGCGCCATTATTGTCTGTCACTGTCAACCGGAAAATATAATTGCCTTGTACAAGGCCCGAAACAGTGGTTGAAGCCGTGCCCGGAGAATTGATGGTGGCAGCTCCTCCGGAAATCTTTGACCAGCTATAGGCTGTAATAGAACCATCAGGGTCAGTGCCACTACCGGCCAGTGTTACACTATTTGTGGGAAGTGTAATATTCTTATCGGTTCCGGCATTAGCGGTAGGAGACTGATTAGGAGCCGCATTAACCGTAACATTCACATCGTCAAAGGCAGTTGCCCCGCTATTATCGGTGACAGTTAAACGAAATATATAATTGCCCTGGGCAAGGCCGCTTACGGTTGTATTATTTGCCCCCGGGCTATTGATGGTGGCTGCTCCACCTGAAATTTTAGTCCATGAATAGTCAGTAATGCTTCCATCAGGATCAGAACCGCTACCCGTTAAACTGACAGAATTGGTTGGCAGGGTGATCGTTTGATCGGTTCCTGCATTGGCAGTGGGGGGTTGGTTGGGTGCCGCATTCACTATAACTGTTACATCATCAAAAGCGGTAGCACCGGCATTATCTGTTACTGTAAGGCGGAAGATATAGCTACCCTGGGTCATTCCACTAATAGTAGTGGAGGCTGATCCGGGACTGTTTATTGTGGCTGACCCACCTGATACCTTTGACCAACTATAGGACGCAATGGTTCCATCAGGGTCTGAGCCGGAACCCGCCAGGCTCACTGAATTGGTGGGCAATGTGATGGACTTATCTGCTCCCGCATTCGCGGTAGGTGACTGGTTGGGCGGAGGCCCGCTTCCCCTGGAATATTGCAACATCCATTGATAGACGTTTAGCGTGTTATTTGGAGGAACTACTCCGGCCAGCGTGGCAAACCAGCTATCATGACCACCTGCTTCAAAGATGGTAACTTTTGGAGGCGGATTGCACCCCAACATGGTGATGGTATCTGTATAACCAGTGGTATAGGTAAGTGCTACGCCATCATCTAAACGATTGTGAAATGCCCAGATAGGCAGGTTGGTACCCGCAATCACCCTTGCCTTAGCAAGGGTTGGCGTATCAGTCCCAGTGAACGGAGCGATGGCAGCGAGCCTGTTGCTATACAATGCACTGCTACTACAATAATTCCATACAGATCCCGCACCGGTGCTGATACCTACCAGGTAGATCTTTGACGTGTTTACCCGGTAATGTGATACAGCATAGTCAATCATCTCATTGATCTCAGCTGCCGTAGGGTAGCGTTGCCAGATAGGTATGGTTATCTGGGGCGTAAAAATGATAAAACGCTGTGTTTGTCCATTGACCGTAAAGGAAGTCGGAAATGTTCCCTCATTGATATATTTGGGCGGTCCGTTATTATACAGCTTCTGCAGGTCTGTGAGGCTACCATTACCTGTTTCTCCAATTCCCTCAATAAAAACAAGGAGTGGGTAGGTTTGTGTGCCGGTGTTGTAGCCTTCAGGCAGGTATTCTGCAAAGCCATTGCATTCGGCATTGATGAATACATTGGGTCGTAAGGTTTGAACCTGGCTATTCCCCTGTTGGAAACTAACAAGTGCAAATAATAGAAATAGCGTACATGGCAGGGCAGTGTAAATTCTTCTCATAAAAAAAGCGGATGCGTGCTTGAAAAATAGATTACAATGAATAGGGTAGGAGTAATATAAATATAAGATAAATACTTCATTAATCCTACCAAAACCAAGCCACTGCCGGGTTCCCGGTAAATAAAAACTTCTTAAACAGGAACAGGTGAAAACCTTCAAAGAACCAACTATGCGAACCAGGACCTAGTTTCACGAAATGAGTAAAACCTGGTACAATTCCAGGTTCCTTACCTATATCCACTACGAGTGCTAATGTGCAGCAGGCCGAAGGGATAAATAATCCAGGTAATAAATGATCTTGACAGAAAAGTTATTCTGTTGGGGTGTATTCAACACATTGGAAAAATTAGAATGGTACTGGTTCCGGATCTGCTGGTCAAACAATTGGGAAGCATCCTTCCAGGCGATATTGATAAAGCTACCGGGGGCGAACTGCCAGGTATATACCATGTCAATATTGAAAAGGTTTAGATTTTTATTGGGATCCTGGTTCACTGAGCTTACATCTTCCAGGTAACCATCCTGTTTCAGGTTAAAGAACCGGGTGTACTGCACTTTACTCCAATAATGACGGGCCCTGAAGCTGAGACCCATTTTGGTATTGAAATTATATTTTACATTAAATATGTTCTCTACCGTATTGCGGTTGCGCAATCCAAAAATGACACTGTCGCCTGCCGGGCTAATAAAGCCAAAACCTGCATCCCGGCTTACCCAATCCACATTATTGGTAAGGCCAACAGAAAGTTTATCAGAAAACCGGTATTGGTTTCCAATGATAATTTGTTTTTCATTGGATCTGTACTGCTTAGAGTAGGATTGTTGGCCCTGAAATGACAGGCTGTATTTCCTGGCTGTATTGGTATTGATAAAAAATCCTGCGGTATAAAACCCTGGCTTTTTAAAAACCCTCCCATTCTCCCTTGGTTCATAAAAATCATTTTGCCCGGGTGAGAACCTGGCATTCAATCCTACATTCCAGAGATTTTTTAACTGGCTATTAATGTTGGTATTGACATTAAAGTACTGGAAGCTTCTCGGTTTGAAGCGCTGTGAATAATTAGACCTTAACTGGAAACGGATATTGTTATAGAAGCTTTTGGGCTTCATGATCTTGTACCATATGCCGGTTCCGTAATTAAAGTAATTGTTGTTGGTGAAGTAACCCATATCATTTTGCTGGTACTTATCATCGGCCATAAAGTGATCCACCTCGAAAGTAAAAGGTCCACGGAATTTGCCAAGGTTCACCTCATAATTGTATCCAGACAGGGTCTTGCCAGGTGCCGGCTGGCCAAATAAACGGCTGTTGGCCACCTTACCCCAAAAGTTCCAGTCTACCTTATTATCATAAAGGTCCCATAGTCCGGCAGTTACATTGGCATCATAATCCTTTCCGTTCCTGAGGACGTTGGTATTAACCAGTGTGACACTTGAATTGTTTTTGAGCGTTTGGTCCAGGACAATGATATTATAGTTGGTCAAGGGGTTTGTTTCGAGCTTGTACTGCTCTTTATTACTGTTTTCCATCGTGGCATATTGGGGCTTGGTGACTGCATTGAAAAACCCTACGCCCAGGCCCCCGGCTGTACGGCCACTGATCTTGGTGGCATTCAGCAATTTGGTCTCCGATGGATTCTGAATAACTGCTTCTCCCGCGTTTACATGATCTAAAGGCAGGTAATAATTGAGTGGTTGACCGCCAATTCTGCGGCTGTAAAAAAGGTTGCCTTTATTAAATAACTCAGTGCCCTCGGTAAAAAAAGAGCGGTTCTCATTGTAACGGACCTCAAAAGGGCTAAGGTTTAAAACCTGGTTATCGCTCTGCACTTGGCCAAAGTCAGGAATCAGGGTCATGTCCAAAGTAAATGCTTTACTGATGCCATATTTTACATCCATGCCTCCATTGATGGTGGTGCCCCAGCCTTTACTATTAGAAGCATTGTTATCCAGGTAGGCTGACATGTAGGGTGAAAAGGAAAGTCTGATGGGTGATTGAATATCCCTGATATCTTTCCAGGTACCTGCCTGGTTCATCGTTCCAAATTTATTGGGATCGATAGGGCTCCATAAATATTGTTGGCCGGTGCGGGTGCGACGTCGGACAAAATTGATGCCCCAGCTTTGTACTTTTTCCTTGCTGAAGCGTAAGGCTGAATAAGGTATGCGCATTTCAAAAGTCCAGCCGTTTTCTGTCATTTTTGTTGCCGTCTGGAATACAGTGCTCCAGCACTCATCTTCTTCGTTGAGAAAATATTTGCAGTCCATTTGTTCCCCAAGTGGCGTGACGTAAAACCCAACACCATTGATCTTGTCTTCATAGGTATCAAACATCACCCCGGCAAAATCATTGATGCCTATGTGGTCACGACCAACCAGCTCTGTTGATATACTATCCTTACTTTGTTCATGCAGGGACATAGCAATGTAAACTGCGTTGTCATCATAAAGGATAAAGGCCTCGGTTCGTGAGTTTTCCTGTTCCTTTCTGCCATACACAGGTCGTTGTTCAATAAAATTGCGGGCAACAGCAGCTGTTGACCATGCAGGGTCATTCAGATCTCCATCTAATTTTATAGCCAATGAAGTTCTGATGGCCGGTAAACTGCAGGGAGAAGTTTGAGCCAAAAGAAGCATGGATTGCAATAAAAAAATGCCAACCAGTGAAAGAGATCTTATACGGCCTATCGTCCAGAACATACCTACTTGTTTTTACTTAATGGAATGCAAAATGTGTAATCTTTCAAGAAGGGACTATAGTTTATTAGATGAAAGGCAGATATGGCCTTATGAATTGCGAAAGAGAGTAACCGAATATAGATGTCCACTACCTAACAATCCTGTAAAAGACCGGGATGCGTAGTAACTTTAATAAGACCGGTTATTATTTATTGTATAATTATTTATTATGAGAGTTGTATTATTAATTATCCTTGGTTTTTCATCACTGCAGGCTTTTTCCCAAATTGACTCCGGGTTTATAAAGGCCTTAAAAGCTTTGGATACAGCAGATATATTAAAATCTGATACACTGGCACCGCCCAATGATGTCTTTACACAAAAGATAAAGATCCTGAGAAAGGAGAGAAAGGGGTTGACAACGGAAAATATCCTGCGTATCAAGATCATGGAGGAACAACAAAAGGATACAGTTCATTCCAAAGAGTTCTATAAAGAATTACAACGCGAGATCACTACAGGCAAAACCGGTCAACTCCTGGAAAATAGTTTTATTAATTTGTACAGGAACCATTTTACGGAAAAAGAGGTGGATGATTTGATTAGCTTTTATAAATCATCTGCAGGGAAAAAGATGGATAATGAATTCATATTGTTAATGGTGCAATCTGTTAAGGGCGGGGAACAATTGATGAAAATTGCAGGTAAAAATGTGGAGAAACGATTTCCCCGAAAATGAAATGAGGTTTTGCTCATTATGTATCCTTTATACCTGTATGCACATATGTTTACGCAGGTCTTAACTGTTTTAGTGGGAACTGATCTTTTATTTTTGTGCATAATTTAATGTGCAGGCCTGATGACTAATGAGATACTTATTGAGAATTCCACCTTTAATGATTTCGAAACTATTGTTGCATTATATGACGCTGCTATAGCCTATCAGAAAACAAAGTTCAAAAGAAACTGGCAGCGTTTTGATGATGAATTGATCTGGAGAGAGATCAGGGAGAAAAGACAATGGAAGATAGTCATGGATGGAGCGGTAGCGTGCATCTTTGCAACGACGCTTACCGATCCGCATATTTGGAAAGAAAAAAATGCTGATCCTTCTGTGTATATACACCGCATCGTAACCAACCCGGCTTTCAGAGGTAATTATTTTATGAAGCACATCATAGATTGGGCGAAAATTTATTGCAGGGAAAACCAGTTGGAAAATATAAGGATGGATACCTGGGGGGATAATGAATCATTGGTTAGCTATTACCAGCAATGCGGTTTTGAATTATTGGGAATCGTGACGCCTGAACAAACAGGTGAATTGCCAAAACACTATTCCTGTATTAGCCTGGCCTTGTTGGAGATAAAAGTGTAACGATTTTCTTAATAATATTTTAAATCAGCTTATTGCATTTCAGTAATAACAGGCAAATACCTTTTCTCTTCCAAAACTTCTTTGGCTCTTTGTAAAGCCATTTCAAAATCAGGAGTTACATATCTTTTGCCGATCTGGAACAATAGCCTGGATTTGCGGAACTCCTCCAGTACGGGAGGTTGAATACCACTGATGATCAATTGCATCTTATCATGGCGGCACATGCGAAGTACATCTTTTATAGTGTGAATGCCGGTGGCATCAATTACCGGCACATGGCGCATACGGACAATAAGCACCCTGGGCTTTTTTTCTATCACCCTTATGGCATCCTTAAATTTATACGCAGCGCCAAAGAACATCGGCCCTGTTAATTCAAATACTTCAACACCATGCGGTATTGTATACCTGCTAACGGCATTAGCATCTGTTGATGTCTGCCTGCTCTCATTGAGATAGGAACTTACATTACTAACCTTGATCATTTTTCTCATGAACAGGAACACCGCCAGCACCATACCTATTTCAATAGCCAATGTCAGGTCGAAGAGGACCGTAAGCAGGAAGGTGGTGATCAATACGGTAGCGTCACTGCGGCTACCCCTGGCAATGGCAATAAATGTAGTGTGTTCGCTCATATTATAAGCAACAATGACAAGTATTCCTGCAAGACAACTCATGGGAATTAGTGTAGCCCATTTGCCAACCAGTAACATGATTACCAGTAAGGTCAGGGCATGCACCATACCTGCTACCGGTGTACGTCCGCCATTTTTTACATTCGTAGCTGTTCGCGCTATGGCGCCCGTAGCGGGAATGCCTCCGAAAAGCGCAGAAGCTATATTGGCCCCACCCTGTGCTACCAATTCCATATTGCTTTTATGATTACCGCCGATCATGCCATCTGCCACAACAGCTGATAGCAGGCTTTCAATGCCACCCAGGATAGCGATGGTAAATGCCGGCCTGATAGATCCCTTTATGATATTCCAATCAAGATGGGGTACGCCGGGTGTGGGCAGGGAGGAAGGTATGCTTCCAAAACGACTGCCAATGGTCTCAACGGGAAGTTTAAACAATTGAACTGCAACGGTGGCCAGCAATATGGCAACCAGGGACCCGGGAATGACATGGGTGATCTTCGAAAAGAACAGGATGATCAATATGGTGGCCAGTCCAATGCCAACCGCATAGGGACTGATGTGTGAAAAGTGAAGGAAGTAGGCCTGCCACTTGTCTATGAAATCTGCAGGTACAGATCCCATGGTCAATCCCAGGAAATCTTTGACCTGGGAAGAAAATATAATGACCGCTATCCCTGTTGTAAAGCCCACGATCAATGGGTGTGGAATAAATTTAATGACGCTCCCAAATCTTGCAAATCCCATTAACATCAGCATGATGCCCGCAATAAAAGTAGCTATGATCAATCCATTGACACCATATTGCTGTACAATGCCATAGACAATTACAATAAATGCCCCGGTTGGTCCGCCTATCTGCACCCTGCTGCCTCCAAATGCAGAAATAATAAAACCTGCAATGATAGCGGTGAAAAGGCCCTTTTCGGGTGATACCCCTGATGCAATGGCAAAGGCAATGGCAAGCGGCAAGGCTACAATGCCTACAATAATACCGGCAACAAGGTCTTTAAGGAATTGTTCCTTACTATATGCTTTTAAGGTGTCAACAATTTTTGGTTTGAACATAGAATAGCATTGATCATTTTACCGGCACAGACAGTTGCCTGAGGTAGGTGCCCGCAGCCGAAAGGTTCATATAATATTCATGGGCAATAGCGCTTCCATTCAGATCATTGAGCTCTTCGATAATATAGCTGATATAATGGGTAAGTTCATTGGTTCCGGTAACCTGGGTTTTTATTTTTAAAAGATTTTCATTGATGTTTCTTTTTACTTCTTCTATAGAATGGGCATTTAGTATTTCATTGATCAATTTACTTCGGTAGATCTTCATGCTCACAGATGCCATTTTAAAAGGTGCCGTTAATGGCTTTTCGGAAAATATCGATTCAATAGTGATGTCTTCGCAGGAACAAAGTGGAGAAGACTCGTTTGCAAGGGAGGTGGATATTTCAGTTATGGTTATTTTATTGGTCATACCTTGATCCAGAATTTCAAAAGGTTATCGTAATGAGTTTTGACAACGTAATAGCATGGGGGTATTTCATCTTCCAGGCTGTGATAGGTAGCTATGCGTGTGCCCTGTGGTAATTGTTCCAGTTGTTTGTAGAGGTAACGATTATAGTAGTTGTAAAGGGATGATGAATATTGAATGCTTGCATCTATTTTTTCTGTTCCTTCCAGGTTTTCATAAAAGGAATTGAAAAAATAGAAATGATCATAAGCTGCAAGATCCAGTTGAGTGAAATTACCATGCATAAAGAAGGCATTTTCCAACTGTAATTCAGATTTGATATTTAGAGCAATATCATGCAGGTCTTTTCTTTGTTCAATACCAAAGAACAAACCTCCGGGCTGGTAATAAGCTGCTGCCATGCAAAATTTCCCCACGCCGCTGCCTATATCCAAAATTCTTGCTCCAGGTTCAGTAACAAGAAATTGCGCGGCGCAACGGGAGACCTGTAATGGTGTCCAATGTCTTAGCGCTCTCTTTTGGATCATAGGGGGGTAGAGATGGTGAAACTCCCTGTCGTCCTGGAAGATATCCAGCCTGTAATGATTGGTTGAAAATGTTTCTTTCATATTACAAGGACCTGTTGTTTTATTTGATCATTTTTAGGGATATTGATTGTCTTCACCTGAATGGTAAGCCTGTATACCAGGATAAGCAGCTGACTCAGGGCATGCTTTTAGCCCAGGCAAAGTTACCATGGGTGCTCAAGGGAAATTGTAACTCTTATCACTTCAAAAAGTAACTTTTATCACTTATTAAAATAGTTTTGTACGTTATGAGCCTTAAAGGGATCTTTCCGATTGATAAGTGGGGGTTTAATAATAATTCTGTACTGACTGATCTTCCTGAATTGGAAAAGGAAAGACTCATGTCGCATAGCAGTGAACATCTATACAGCAAAGGGGAGATGATCTTTCGTGAAGGATCGTTGCCATCCGGTATTTTTTACATGAGGTCGGGAATGGCTAAAAAATACAAAGTGGATAAAGAAGGCAGGGAGCAAATCATTTATGTAGCCAATGCTGGTGAATTGCTAGGCTATCATGCCGTATTGGCTGAAGAGCGCTACCCGGACAATGCTGCGGCACTGGAGGAAAGCCTGGTTGGATTTATACCAAAGGAAGATTTCCTGGACGTGTTGCAGCTGTCAAAGACATTATCACAACGTCTTTTAAAATCACTTAGTCATGAATTCACTGTCTTTGCCAATAGTGTAGCCCTGTTCGCACAGCGTAGTGTAAGGGAGCGTTTCGCCATGCAACTGATACTGATGCGGGAAAAATATAAGCCCGGAATTGTGCAGGGTATGGATGTGGAGATCAATCTTTCCCGTGAGGACCTTGCCAGTCTTGTTGGAACCGCCAGGGAAAATATAGTGCGTATCATCAAGGATTTTAAGGAAGAAGGAATACTGGAGACCCGTGGCCGTAAGATCATCATCACTGATGTGGCTGCCTTATTGAAGGCAGCTAATTATTAAACATTGCTTCAGGAAGTTACCCTGCGCATTGCTGCAGGAAAGTATCGATCATATCGTGATAGCCCTGTTGATTGAGTGGTTTCATGGCCACCAGGAGCGCGCCTTTTTCTATGGCTTTACGGGTTAACAGGGTATCAGCATAAGTGGAATAGATCACAACAGGAATGGAGCTGAAATGCGCATCTGACTTCAGGTCTTCCAGCGTTTGCAGGCCATTTTTTTGAGGCATATTCTGATCAAGGATAATCAGATCGGGAAAGTCATTAGTCTGCAGGGTTTGCATTACTTCTAAAAGCCTTGAACCATTTTCAACAATTGGCAGAATGAGTATATCGTTCCTGTTCTGTAAAAAATCGAGAAATAGTTTTTGGTCATCGCTGTCATCTTCAGCAAGTAGTATTTTTTTAGGCTGCATGCACTCAGGTACTAAAGTTATTGTTGATTTATAGGTAAGATAATCATAAATATGGAGCCATCCATTTGATTGCTGGTTGCTTTAATAAGACCATTGTGTTTTTCCACGATCTTTTTGGCTATGGCTAAACCAATGCCTGTTCCTTCATATTTATCTTTTGGGTTAAGGCGTTCAAACAAGGCAAAAATATCTGTAGCAAATTTTTCATTAAAGCCAATGCCATTATCCTTAATGCTGATGAGGCAATAATCTCCGTTTGGATCTTCCTTACTGTCGAATGATAAGGATCGCAGTATTTTACTATCGATTGTTATTACAGGATCTACGCCGGGCTTTTGAAATTTCAGGGCATTGCTGATAATATTCTGAAATACCTGCCTGATCTGGCCCCGGTTAACTTCAATATGGGGAAGGACGTTTACAAGTATTTTGGCTTTTTTATCTTTGATGATCAATTCAAAATCTTCCAATAGTTCCTGTATCAGCATGTTCAGGTCAACAGCATGTGTCCTGGTAATATTTTCCGACAACCTGGAATAATTCAATATATCAATGATCAATGCCTTCATGCGCCCGGATGAATCAATGATCTTATTCAGGCATTGATGAGAGTCTTCTGAAAGTTCATTGCCATATTTTTCTTTTAAAATATTGGAAAATACCATGATCTTTCGTAATGGCTCCTGCAGGTCATGGGAAGCCACGGAAGCAAACTGCTGCAGATCATTATTGCTTACTTCGAGTGCTTCATTCATTTTGGCCAGCTGCTCATTATTATCTCTTAATTGCTGCTCATTCTTTTTTTGCCTGGTAAGATCTGTAACAATAATACTTAAAGCCTTTCCTTCATCCAGTTCAAGGGCGGTTAGTGATACCTGAACGGGCATGAATTCATTACCATTAGAAAGAGCTACTTCTCCCTTGCAGTCTTCTTTCCATGCTTTTGTAAACAATTCTTTGTATTGGAAAACATGTTCAGATGCAATAAACTGTTCAAAGTCCATTCCTATAATATAGGATAATGGGGTATCAACCATTGAGGCAAACCGTGAATTACAATAAAGAATATAACCCTGGTTGTTCAGGGTTACGGCACCTTCAGTCATTTTTTCTATAAATACCCGGTAGGTATGGTCTGCAGATTTTAATGTGTACAGCTGGTGCCCGTTGTCACCCTGGACAACGATGGCATCTATCTGGCCTGTACGGATCGCCTCGATGGTATCATTAGCTTCTTCCAGCTGTGAACGCAACTGCTCCAACTCAAATTCATAATCTTGTATGGATCGGTTTCTTGCTTCCATAGTTTTAAACAGACAATCCCAGGCCTTTTAATACTTTTTTGGTATCTGACATGTCGCCGATAAGTTTACGCTCAGGCAAGGGCTTTTTTCTTATGAGCATGGGTAATGCTATTAACTGTTCTTTTTCAGCAAGCTTTTGCTGCTGGTGCACATCAATAACCTCCAGGATATAATTATTCTTGATATGCCCTTCACAAATTTGTTTTATGTTATTAACTGCCTTTACAGAGTTGGAGGAGGCTCCGGAAATGAAAAGACGCAATACGTATTCAATTTGTTTTACTGACTGTTCTTTGCCGGTTTTATCCTGGCTTTCATTTTTAGTCATGTTATTTTGTTACAGGGCGGATATTCAGACCTACCAATACTTTTTCTTCATTGGATAGATCGCCAATGATCTTTCTAATAGGAACGGGTACTTTTCGAACCAATGTAGGAATGGCAAAGATCTGGTCACCGGCAGCCAGTTGCGGGTGTTCAAGCAGGTCGATCACTTCTATTTTGTATTGGCCTTTCAAATGTTCCTCGCAATATTTCTGCAGGTTTGTAAGGGCTGTTGCAGATTTGACCGTATTGCCTGCTACGTACAGCCTTAGTTCCCATTTAGGTACTTTTGACAGGGCCTTTTTACTTTCTTTTGCCATTGCCTGATGTGTTAAGTCGCTTTTCAATGATTTGTTTTTTATTCTTTTCCATAACCTCCTTTTTCAATTCCTCCTCTATATAAGATTTATTCAATTCTTCCTGTATGGATTCAAATTCTTCTTTAAGAGAAGCGATCCTTGATTCCAGGACCAATCTTTTTCGTTCAATTTCCCTGTCTTTCCTGGATAGAGCATGTGACCGTATGACCTCACCTGTAACTTCATTCAATTGTTGAGCCTCCCTGGCCGAACCCGTTAAAATTCCATCAGGTCCCAGGTATACATCTACAAGGTCCAGTCCATTATTTTCAATGACAAACTCCCGAACCTGGTTTGAGTGAGCCATTCCACGGGATTTCATGATATACATTCCCCTGTTACGCTCGCCGTTTAGTTCCAGTTCTTTTACCTGGATCCATGCGTCAACCATGGAAGAAACACCTTCATCCGTTTGTTCACCAATGGCTGTATTCAAAGTGAGCGCTGTAAACATAACTGTGATCTGTTCTCTTTGAAGAAAATCAATCAGCCGGATAAGGGTAGCCTTCACATCTCTCAACTGGCCAATAGTTACCAGGTTGGTAATGGGGTCTATAATAACCACTTTTGGCTTGAATTCAGTGATCTTCTTATAGATGGAAACCAGGTGCATTTCCAATCCATATAAAGTAGGCCTGGAGGCGCAGATTTTTAAGAATCCCTTATCAATATGATCCTGGAGGTTGATTCCAATGGATTGCATATTTCGAATAATCTGTTGAGTGGATTCCTCAAAAGCAAAATACAGGCATCTTTCTCTACGCTGGCAGCATGCATGAGCAAAAGAAACGGCAATACTGGTTTTGCCGGTTCCTGCAGACCCGGATATCAATATAGAACTGCCCCTGTAAAATCCTTTTCCTCCTAACATATTATCGAGGGACGGCAATCCTGAAGAGATTCTTTGTTTGGAAACAGGTGCATCAAGGGTTAAGGAGGTAATGGGTAATACTGATATTCCATCCTGGTCTATCAGGAAAGGATATTCATTGGTGCCATGAATAGAACCCCTGTATTTTACTATACGTAACAACCTGGTAGATATCTGGTTAAATACCCTGTGTTCCAATAAAATCACACAATCAGATACATATTCCTCTAAACCCTGCCTGGTAAGCATACCATCGCCTTTTTCACCTGTTATGATCGCCGTAACACCTTTTTCTTTCAACCATCCGAAAAGGCGTCGCAATTCAGCCCTTAAAATAGTTTCATTGCCCAAGCCTGAAAACAGGTTCTCGATTGTGTCCAGGACCACTCTTTTGGCACCGATACTGTCTATAGCATGTCCCAGCCTGATAAACAACCCATCAAGATCATATTCCCCGGTTTCTTCTATTTCACTCCTGTCAATATGTACATGATCCAGTTTGATGAGATTTTGCTTTTGAAGTTTATCAAGGTCAAAACCGAGAGAAGCCACGTTGATGGCAAGTTCATCAGATTTTTCTTCGAAAGCCATGAAAACCCCTGGTTCCTTGAAATTTAATGCTCCCCTTACAATGAATTCGATAGCGAAAAGCGTTTTTCCACTGCCAGCCGCACCGCATATCAGGGTGGGCCGGCCTTTTGGCAATCCGCCTTCTGTGATCTCATCAAGACCTGCAATGCCTGATGGCATTTTAGGTAAGGTTTTTTTTGATGCTGCTCTTTTATTGGACAATGATGACATAATTTTTTTTTATCATTTAGCTTCCCGGTTTGGCTTTTCTGTAGAAAAGACATTTAGGATATAAAAAAAACTCATGCCAAAACAGGCCATTACTGATTAATAATTCAGAATATATTCTTTGCAAAAGCTATTGCTTTGACTTAAGCACCAGTCTATTAGCCACTTGCACATCGCATATATCAAGACGTTATTTGTTCCTTCTCAGAAAACAATCCATGTTCACTTTAATAATTTGAAGTAGAAAGCAATATGCTAAGCCAAGCAGGATAAAGAGAGATTTTATGTTGCTGTGATCCCAGGTTTTCTGAAACCATTTAGTTGTTTTGAATTGTACTTCCTGTTCTTTATGGATTCATATATAATCAGAACAATCAATAATCCAAATAGAATCAGGGAAGAGCCTTTGGTTCCGTAATTCATTCCTCCCTTCTCATGTGGTTTGGTAAGCAGGTCACCAAAAGTGGCACCGAATGGACGGGTTAATACAAAGGCGATCCAGAATAATATAACTCTTGAGATACGGGTAAAATAATAAGCCAATACTACAATGGCTAAAACTGAGGAGATCAATAAAGCACTTCCTCCAAAGCCAAGCCCTGAATCATCGGCCAGGAAGTCTCCAAGAGCAGTGCCCAATGTATTGGAAAACAGAATGGCAGTCCAATAAAAAGCTTCTCCCCGGAAAGACCGGATGTGGTCTACGGAAAGGGATTTTTCTACCAGTTTCCATACTACCAGTATTAATATCAGTATGGATACAAGTATGAGAGCGCCTTTGGCATATCCCAGCTGCAGGGTTCTATCCATATAATCTGACATGGTAGTTCCAGCCGTGCTGGTGGCAACAATCACTGCCCAATATAATGGTGGTATATATCTTTTTACAGTGAGTTGTGAGATCACAGTGATTAAAAAGAAACTAAAAAAGATAAGGGTACTGACACCATACCCTACTTTCAGGGTTTGTGCAAGCAGGTCGCCGCCAGTTTCACCCAATGTGGTTGCCGTAATTTTTGTTATCCAGAATAACAAAGTGAGTTCGGGGATCTTACTTAGATACTTGCTATCATCTCCTGCTCTTTCCATTCTTTTTTAAATGGATTGTTACAACGATAATGCCATTACTGATCCTTTGAAGTGAAAATAATAGGGTAGCGTACAACGGATGTAAGTAATCTCCCAACTGTAAAACGGGCGTATTTAAAACTAAAAAAGCCTGGAGAACCAGGCTTTTTTATTACTTCGGAAAAGTATATTAATATCTGTTTTTATTATAATTATTTCCGTTGTTGTAACCGCCGCTGCTGCGGGCTGGCCTGTCTTCTTTAGGCTTTGCTTCCATTACTTTGATGGTCCTGTTTTCAACAGTAGCACCGTCTAATTCAGCAATAGCTTTCTTAGAAGCAGCGTCATCAGACATTTCAACAAATCCAAATCCACGGGATTTACCAGTTTCTCTGTCGTTGATGATTTTAGCTGAAGTTACTTCTCCATAAGGAGCAAAAAATTCTCTTAAGTCTTCATCTTGTACGTTGAAGCTTAAGTTTGAAACATAAATGTTCATGTGATCTAACAATAATTGATTAAAAAAATATCTGAGGCAGCGGAAGTAAAACTAACTACGATGCAGATTGCTAAGCAGGATAATTACTAAATACTAATGCGAGGCTCAAATTAACCCTGTGAAGATAGCTTTATTATTGATAGTAAATGTAAATATTATCACAAGGAATTTTGAGCCCGCATAAACTGACAGTTAAAAACTAATTGACAAGACCATCCAGGGAGATGGATTCCAGGTAAGGAGTGAGTGTCCTGATGTTATCGGATACCCTGTATTCCTCTACGGCTTTGTTATGCACATTGCAATAGGTTTCAACATAATAGCTATCCAATTGAAACAAAAAGACCATTCGATCATAAAATTGTCTTTTGCCTACTAACACTCCAAGATGGAGCACGGTTAACTTCTTTTCCTCTTCATTTAACAAGATAAAATCAGAAAGCTTCATAGTACCAATTTTAGAATTTAACTAATAATGTTTACTAATAACCTGACTCTGAACAATGATAAATGCTGATGCCTGACGAAACGAAATACTAACTGAAATAAATTCTACAAGGGCGATAGGTATATATGTAGGCGGCCCATATAGAAAAAGAGGCTAGGGCAAATATATAATATGAAATTTAAAAAGTACATAGGTATCTCCAATTACTTCCATTTTAACCTTAACATAAACTCTCTTAATACTCAAAAGTTAATATTCGACACAGAAAATCAACTGGATATACCCGGTTGGGTTTATTCACCTACCTTGTTTGGAAATGAACATAAATGAACAGGAACGGCCCTATCGTTATAATAGAAGATGATTCGGATGACCAGGAAATACTGGTAGAAGTCTTTAATAAGTTGAACTATTCAAATAAGCTCATTTTTTTCCAGGAAAGTGAAGATGCCCTCGATTACTTAAATCGCACTGATATTTCTCCTTTTCTCATCTTGTCTGATATCAATATGCCTAAATTGGATGGATTCGCTTTGCGAAACAAAATATACACAGATGCACAATTAAAATTGAAATGTATACCCTACCTGTTTTTCACAACTGCTTCCTCCCAAAAAGCTGTGATAAATGCCTATAGTATGTCGGTTCAGGGTTTTTTTGTAAAGCAAAATTCCATGGGTGAATTGGAAAAGACCATCCAGGTGATCATGGATTACTGGAAAAGATGCGTGGCACCAAATGATGTATAAAAAAAATTACACTTCTCTGCCTGGGGGTTGCATTGGTAGCCATGCCTGGTGTCATTTTTTCAAATATCTGATGTTATCCAAATTGTTTTTCACCAAGATTATTAACCTGGCTTTCATCTGTTTTAGTGAGATCACCAATTTTTGTTACCTATTTAAAAAATCAAGCAGAATTTTATTGAAAACATCGGGTTGATCCATCAATGGTAAATGGCCAGCCTCTTCAATTAGATGAAATTTTGCATTTGGAATTATTTTAGCAGCTCTTTCACCATATTCAACTGGAAACAATCGATCGTCTTTTCCCCAAATAATAAGTGTTTCATTTTTTATCTTTTGCAATAATTCTTCGGGCACTTTCGATACAACAGTACCTCTGCCTTGCTTAAATACATTCTTCCCACCCGTTGATTTGGCAACAGCAACCGAGTAAAGACTGTGGTTCGGGTCTCTGTTTTCAGGCTTCTGGAGTATATAATGAGAATTAAAACTATTTGCCATAGAGGATGGAAAACTATTCATCCATATGATTCCGAATAGAGGCCAAAAGGAAACTTTCGCACCTAAGCCAGCAGCGTCAACTAAAACAAGTTTATCAACCATCTCTGGATGGTCTATGGCAAACTGTAACGCAATGGCACCTCCTTGAGATAATCCAACTATATGAGCCTTTGAAATTTTCATTTTTATTAAAAAGTCTTTAAGCCATTTTGAGAAATAAGGGCGGTTATAATGCGCATTGGGCTTGTCAGATTCACCATATCCTACGATGTCTGGTGCAAGCACATGAAAATTTTTAGAGATAGTACCAATAGATGGATACCAGGTGACAGCACCAGCACCGGCGCCATGTAGACAAATCACGGAATTACCAATTCCTGCAGATAGGTAAGCAGTTTTAACTGAATCAATAGTTACCTCACCTTCCTCAACCGAAACCATCATCCTATCAATCAGCGCTTTCCTAAAATCATTTCTATTTCTTTTTTTCAAAATTTAAGTTTATGCAGTTTAATGTTAATGTAAATAGCCTGCCTAAAATGGTTTACAACAGTTGATATGGGTTCTAAGGAAATACTCATTTTAGGTTCACTTCTGAAGATAGTTTTATCAATGACTGTGGTAGGTGGCTCCAACAGGGGATGGGACATAAGGCTGCGATCCGTCAATCACCTGAAAATTCGCCATCTTGCCCTTTGCATTATGTTCCAGTATGTTAGTTTCATCTTAGTTATAGTCAAGCATTAGCTTCACGATGTTTTTATAATTATCACCATATTCATTTTCAATCCGAAGAAGGCACTCACTAATTATATAGTGTCTTTGAGAGCTATCATATTTGATAACTTGAGCGGATTTAAAAAGCTTCTGATCTGCCGTTGAAAATGTCATGGGGCTAACAACGTGGAGTTCATCTAAGTCATTATTGGTTAATTGCCCCGTAGGAATAAGGGTTAAACCATGCAATGTTTTTATGGGCTGGTCGCCTGCCGAAAAACTTTCAATTGACCCCGGAAAAGTACGGTTGTAAGTATCCATGATCCCTGCCAATGTAAATTCATTTATTCCTTCCTGAAGAAGTACCCCGAGCTTTTTGTTTTTCCTGAAAATTATTTTTTTACCAATCGTTACTTTATCGCTAAAGTGGAAGGTGTTGCTCTTATGGTCTAATTTGGGAGTGTCAAATGGATAAGAAACGTCTTCAATCACCTTGCGCATGGTTTCCATTCCAAATAATTTGTTGATAATCGTAAGACTCCCTTCAGTTGCGTTGGAGACACCGGCTGTACTATAAAGGTTTCCACTACTGGCAACGCTTGTATGCTGCACCCAGAGCGGCTTACTGAAACTTGCTTTGATGCCTTCGTAATCAGAGGCGTGTGCCGTGATCGGTTTCCCGTCGAACAGACCCGTTGCCGCCGCTGTTGCCGCACCGTCGCATACGGAAAGAATAGTTACGTTGTCAGAGTGATGCCTTTTAATCCAGTTAACAATTACCAGATCCTGATGAAGTGAATCGGCAACGGCTAAAAAAGGAATAACGATAACATCAGGATACATACGCAATGAATCAATTTGGGAAAACGTCATTTGCGGCAGAAGGAAAAAGCCTTTTTTAACGACGATTGGAACTTTGTTCTTTGCAACTATGTAGACATTGGCCTTTTCCGTGGCGTTAAAAAGATAATAGGGAGCCATCATGTCAAAAAGTTCAGTGCCTTCGTTATTTGCTACAATCACCACCGTCTTCTTTGAGCTATCATAAGTAGGAAGTTGGTAAGTAAAATTGTTCTTCCCCTCGTAAACTGGTGTTCTGCCAAACTCCCTTAAGGGTGCACAGGCATGGAAAAGGAGGGCTGTTACCGCTACCAGGATGATAGCGGCTTTCATAATTTTTGTCGGTTTCATTTTTTATTTGCTTTTAGTATTCGTTGTAATTGTCTTGCGGTTTTAAAACCACATTTAGTGGCGATGTATTCAATTGTAAACTCAGGGTTGTTGAGCATTGTCTTGGCGAACTCAAGGCGCAAAAGCGTGAGGTATTCAAGCACCGTCGTTCCTGTTTTTTCTTTAAAAACACGACTCAGGTTCCGTGGGCTCATGGCAACAAGTGACGCCAGGTCTTCGATGGTATTCTCATCTGATAAATGCTCAATCAGGTGGTCCTGGACTATGTGGATGGCCGGATTGATGTGGTTACGATAATCAAGGTAGATGCTTTGTTGGGTATGACTTTGGCTTCTGCGGTGATACACCACGAGACCCCTTGCAACTTTGTGCGTAAAAAGAGCGCCTTTTAATTCTTCCAGTATTGCCAGCGAAAGGTCAATGCCGGCACTGATGCCTGCACTGGTGTAAACATTGTTGCTCTTTTTAAAAAGAATGTCCGTAATGACTTTTGCTGTTGGAAACTGTCGTTGTAATTCTTCTACCCTCCTCCAATGAGTGGTGCATTCAGTGTCTTTTAGCAAACCAGCGTGGCCCAGGGCAAACGCGCCATTGCAAACTGAGCAAATGAAAACACCCTTATCAGAAAGTGATTTTATCCAGGAAAAGAAATGGTGCTCTGCCCGAAACGCAATGCTACTTACATACTCAAAATCCATCCCCGGAATGAAAAGGTAATCGCCTTCTTTTAGTTCGGCTTCTGTGTAATGCTTCACGTTCCCAAATGAAATTCCGGAGGTGCTAATGATTTCCTCCTTGTACGAATAAAATTGGAGTTCTACTTCGAAGCCATAGAATTTCGCCTCAGTAAATACCTGGGCGGGACCGGCCAAATCCAAGAGTTCAACGGAAGGAGGAACGATAAATGCTATTTTTCTCATCTCTTTATTTTGATTTTGAATAACTCCGGGTTCATGTGATGGCCATTAGAAGGTATTAAAAAAATTATATTCAAGGCGAATAAAGGCTCCATTGGGTGCGGTTCTCAATAGTGTCGTTCTTAATTCTTTTCTGTAACCAATGTCCAACCTGCCCTGGCTGTTAAATATAAATTGTACAGACGGGGCAACGTCCACGAAATATTTTCCTGATTCTGTATTCACCTGGCTTAAGAACTCCATCATTAAATTAAGATTTGTCTGTCTATAACCTTTGTACTCTTTTGGCAATAGTAACTTCCCAACTGAGAGGGTATAGTTTATAGCTTTTCTATTGTCTTGCCCATAAAGAAATTTGTTACCATTTCCGTTATCAGAAGCCTTTAGATATGATATGCTGGATGATAACGCCACCTTGCATAATAATTGGGTAGCAACGATGCCAAACTCCGCTCCCGTATTATGGCCGTACATATTGATTTCTTCCTGGTGAATGTCACTATTATTATAGCTGACCCTGCCAAAGCCAGCCATGCGAAAATGTTTTTGCACTGCATCATTACTTAAGAACCGATATTTCGCATAGACGCTCCCACCTTCATACTTCAAAACATCACTACGGTTACTAAAGAAAACATCACCGCTAACCATCAACTTTTTAGAAATACCCAGCATGATTTCCGGAATCAGGTGATAATTTATTTTCGACGTGTAGGTTTCACCCATGATAGAGTTGTCCACCCGAAAGCCAATGCTTCCAACGGCACGGTTGCTGGCCGGCTCTGTTTGCGAAAACAACTCCTGGGCACTTGCTGATACGAACAGAGAAAAAGACGTTATAACAAATAGAAGTTTCATTTTATCGGTTTGCAGCGTGAACGATAACTGAGCGTTTTATAGACTTGCGTGGTAAACTCCAGCAACTGTTGCAACCTGGCCAAGAGCATTACTTTTATATTCTTTCGAAGAGACAAAACCTTTATCCAACAACCTAACCCGTTGTATTCCATTTAACGATAGACCTTTGCCGTTGATAATGGAAAAGGTATAATTACCCATTGTCACAGTACCATTGTCCTTTAACTCTACGTCATTGAAATGTATAGCAGCAACAAAACTGGAAACAGAAAAGCCTGCATCTTCAACTTTCTTCTTTATTTTATCAAAATCAACTTCAGCGTTTTGCTTGAAGGAGATTTCAAACGTATAGCTTTTCAAGTCTGCGTCTACTTTCTCTACAAAATCAAGGGTCTTTAACGACTTGTTGATCGCATTACTGCACATGCTGCATGTTAGTCCACTTGCCTGCAAATAAACTTTGGTGATTTGAGCTTTTGCAATCATTGACACGACGATGGCAAGCAGTAAAAAAATCTTTTTCATGATATTTATTTTCTTTTTGAAAACTGTTTGATTAAGCCTGAAAATTAGATTTTGCATTAGAGCGTTTGAGGATAAGTCACCTTGATTACTTTCTCCTTTTCAGGTCCTTTTGAAACGGTATCCCTACCGACCTGTCATCAGTATAGGAAAGAGTCTCTTTTTCATTTTTTATTTGTTTTACAATATGAAGGTAAATTGACTCGGCAGGGTTGGAAGGACAGCCTCATGTCAGAAACGGACAACCTGTAAATTGCCACCCTGAGCCTCTGACTGATAGAAAAGTTTTTTAAACCCATAATGATATATATCACTGCTGCCGTTGCGCACAGGATAAGCATTAATAAAAACCCAACCTTGCTTTCCCATGAAGTTCAATGCGTCGATAATTGTGTTGAATTTTTTTAGTTTGCCATTGTAGGTTCTCAGCCGGTCATCTGACCAGAAACTTTTTTCTTCACCAAAGTCAATGTCTATGGTGACCTTATTGCTAAAAAGCCTGGGTGTAGTATGAGCTGGCAGTATTGCTCAATTTTGCTTGTGTCAGTTTGTGCAAATACAGCAATAGCTGACAGTTGAAAGAATAGAATGACTAGTAATTTTTTCATTTCTTTTTATTTAATTGTTTGAAATTTTCGGTTTTTGAAAGGCACAAAAGGGTGCATATGATGCTATGCACCACGTTAAAATTGTTGGCCTGTTTTCAGGATTAAGAAGCCAGGGAAAGTAGTTGGCTGCCGACGCATTCATTCTGGGAGGCAGCGCAACAACATGCAGGTTTTCTGTTCTTCAAATATGGGCTGCTACAGTTCCAGCAAGATGCAGGTTCTTCATGGGAGATAGTGATGTCCATTTCTGCAAGCAAGCTTCGGCTACTTTCGGATAAGTGAGTTTTTTCAATAGTGGCAAAGCCCTCATTGTTGTATATTTTGCCAACATAGTGAAAGCCTGCTTTCTGAATACCTTTCAAAGACGACCTGTTTTCCGGCGCATGAATAATCCAGAAGCGGTCTGCCTTTTTGCATTCAAAATTTATTATGTATTGGAGTAAAGTCGGATAGATACCCAGGCCGCGAAACGTTTCCATTGTTCTAAAGTTCCAGAGATAGCGATTGCCAATAGGCAATATCAGTTCGTGAGCCAGTTCTCCGATCATTGCCTTTCCCCTTGCCATCCATCCAAATGCAGCAGGCATATTGTTTAGGTAGGCTACAAAGGCCACATGATCATTTGCTATACGTTTTACTACGTCTTCACGGGTGGTGCCACCCATCCAGGCAAGCAAACCTACTTTGGTGCATTCTTCCATTATCAATCCTGCCGGTGGTTTAATGAAGGACAGCGTATCCGTGGATTTAAGTGTATAAAGAGACATGACTTTATGGTTGTTGTTTTAAATACAGAGATAGGTTGAGATGAATAGATGACTTGGTGAAGATTTGGCCCTTTGTTTTTTAGCTTATAAAATGCGCTCAAACGTTTCTTTTCTACCGAATAGCGAGATACCTATATAACCACGCACCTTAAGATTAAGCCCGCTGATACTTATTTTGCAACTATAGGTTTTGCCGTTTTCAGGATCATAAACCTGTCCATCCGTATAAGTGCCATCGTCATAAGAAAAATTAGTGAACATATCCATGCCAAGCAGGCCTCTGTTTCTCAGTTTGCTATCCTGATTCTTTGTGTCTTTTCTTGGGTTGGATGCCCAAATTGTTCTGCCGAAATAATGGTTTCCCTTTTTATACATTTCAATTTTTGCGTCTTTTTTTGGGGACCAATAAACGCCAATTATTTTGTCAGAAACGGACTTGCCGGGTTGTGCAAACCCGCCAACAAAAAGCAATATCATAGAGATGGAGAACAGTGATGTTTTGGTTATTTGTTTCATTTTGTTTTCAGTTTTTTGTAAGTGAAAATATTTCTGTCGGTAAAGTCTGCCTGTCGATATAACGGGATACTACATTTTCATTTTGTAGTCCTTTATTTGTGTGATAAGCCGTGGGAATGGTTTTCACGCCTTCGGTAAGTTTTGTAACGCCATTATTTTTTGTATGGGTTACCGTTGTGTGGTTCATTTCAACAATGACGTATATTGGCAATATAGCCATTAGCGTGAACACCTGTAAAGCGAATGCAATCTTTTTCATTTTAAAATTTTTAGTTGTTTTTGATGATGTAAAAGTAGACCGGCTTTCAAGGACTTGAAGGACGGGAACGTGTCAGAAAAAGACAATCATTTCATCGAACTTCAGAATGGCTATAAATTGTTTAGAGAAAAGCCACCCAGGTTAGAGCGGCTTTTAGCTTCAATGCCGTTAACCCCTACTTACTTGCAAGTGGCACATGTGCAATTGCTACCGCAATTACAGTTTTCGCAGGTGCAATTTGGGTTGTCACATTTTTGTTTGTCGCTTGGAGTAACCCTACTCAATTTGATTTCTGATTTCATAACTTTTGTTTTACTTGTTTTTAAATGATTTTGATAAAACAAAAGTAGAATCAGTGGGGCCTGTTGTTGTTACATTACCTTGGGTAAAGCTTACAGAATTTTGGGTTATAGTTGATCAAGCAGTTTGCGCTTTGCTGATCCAAATTTCTTGAAGTGTGAAGGCGTAAGTCCGGTAATTTGTTTAAACTGATTGGAGAGATGTGCAACACTACTATAGTCCATTTCAAAGGCGATGGATGACAAAGTCATTTCGTTGTACACTAAAAGCTCTTTTACCTTTTCAATTCGCTGTTGTATAAAATAATTTTCAATGGTGCGCCCCTCAACAGAAGAGAACAGGCTACTTAAATAGGTGTATTCATGATACAAATTCTGTGATAGGTAAGCTGAGAGGTTCATTTTGTGTTCCTTATCGTCAACTTCATTTCTTGCTTTTTTTATCACCAGTTGTTTGATCTTTTCTATTAGTCCGCTTGTTCTGTTATCATTTAACTCAAGTCCAATTGCTGCAAGGCAGGAACTTACAGAAACATATTGTTCCGCTGACAGTGGTTGAATAAGATGAATTTCCCCCACAATCACTTGTTGATAGGATATGGAAGCATTGGCCAAAACGTTTTCGACTGCCAGCAGGCAACGACGGCAAACCATGTTTTTAACCAGTAGAACATTCTCGGACATAATGGAAGATAAATGAAGTTAATTAAGTTGATAACTACCCAATAGATGGGTCAGTTAATAGCCTTTTGGCAAAAGTTTGGAGACACGCCTCCGAGCAAAAGAAAACTTCAAGCTTTTCGGGGTGCCGAATGGCTGCAGCTTTGTCCAGTATCAGCATTCTGCAAACGGGATCAACAAAGAAAGAAATAGCTCTTGGGTTCACTAATTCCGCTATGTCTTTTTCTTCGGCCATGTTTTTAAAGCGATGTTTCCCTTTTGGTTCAAATTCAAATGGAGATATATCGGTAACGGCTTCAAGAAAATCATCTGAACACCAGAAGGTACCGGGGCTGGCTTTAGCAGCTATGCGGGAGGTAAGATTGATGGCGGTACCAAAATAGCTATCGTTTCTTTTTAAGACCTTTCCGTAATGAAGCCCTCCGTGTACTTGCAGAAAATTGTCTTCCCTGGAGGTGTGCTTCATTAGCATGAAGGCTGTCGAAAGTAAAAAATCTGCTGATGCAGACACGATCATTACTTCATCTCCGGTACGTTCTTTTAGCTCGCTGTCGCCAACCAGGCAACCCTGTACAATTTCCAAAAACCTGTCAATTAAGTCGGCTGCCGAAGCCGCACCGTGTGTTTCGGTGAGCGCCGTATAACCGGAGAGGTCAGCCATTAAAATGGCAATGTTTTCTTCCATAACCATTGTTTAAAAAAGTATGTAAACCCTGGTGAGTATGCACCGAAAGGGCAAAATTGAATCTATACGTTTAAGCTTCTACAAATAGTTTCAAAGTGACTGGATTATGCCGTTTTTGGGCTTTGAAAACAAAAAGAAAGAATAAGCCATCAATGACATCTACAACAAAACAAAAGGTTGGCCAGTAGCCGGGTATTGCCGTTTGAATCGGTAAACCTTTGTGATGAAATATATCCCACACGCCATGAAAAAGAATGCCGTAGGCTATTAACAAACTGTTCCGTGTATAGCCAATAATCGCGAGAAAATACAAACCTAACGCAATGGCGACTTCCAAGATAATCAAATTAATGGGGTTATCTTTCAATGAAAAGCCGACGTAAATAAATGCAATGGCGACAAGGATGGTTGCAGCCATTAATTTTGTGGTGAAGTATTTAGCCAGCATTTGTGAAAGAAGGATGCATATTACAGCGGTAACAATCCCGGCAATTGTTTCTATCATTTATTTGGTTTTATTAAATGAAAATTCGCTAATGATATTCAGCGTGTGTCTGTTTGAACTGTAAAGATGCTATTATATCCAACGCTTAAAAAGACAATAAGGTGTCAGTAACAGACAAGAAGGCTATAACAGATGAGTTGGCAAAAGGCTCAAAAGCGGTGTCGAACCATGAGTTGTGTGTGAATTTTGCGGTCAACTATTCCTGCAAACTCGCTCCTGTGTGAGATTCTGCAAGTACACCCAAAAGCAAAGGCTTCAATTTTTGATGTTCCTGAAGGAATTTTCATAACAGAACAGAAGAAAGGTGTCGAACCAAAGGCGTCAACGAGGTGTTCTCCTACATTACAGGACTGGTGCGGTTTTTACAGAAATGTAAAAGCCGCACTTCCCTGAAAAATTTCGAGAGTGCAGTTTGAGTAGCCTCGCCGCGAATCGAACGCGGATCCAGGGCTTCGGAGACCCTTATACTATCCATTGTACTACGAGGCCGGAAAATTTGATCCGATAGAATGTAATATCACTCTCAATGTCACAATACTATTTGATCAACCCGTGTGCATTGCTGGCAAATATTTTTACGGCAATGGCCAGCAAAACTACGCCAAAAAATTTGCGCACGGCAATCAAACCACCCGGACCCAGTATCCTTTCTATAAACTTTAAAGATTTTAAAACCGCAAATACAACTATGAGGTTCAATAAGATGCCCATCAGGACTGTTGACTGTGTATAGTTCGCTTTTAATGATATAATCGTGGTAAGCGTTCCGGAACCTGCAATGAGTGGAAATGCAATAGGCACTACCGTAGCAGCCCTCACATCTTTCTCGCTTTTAAAAAATTCTGCTCCCAGCACCATCTCCAATCCAAGAATAAAGATCACGATTGACCCTCCTACGGCAAAGGAGCCAACATCAAGACTTAAAAGATTTAAAAAGGGCTCCCCGAGGAACAGGAAAAGGATCATCAGTCCACCGGAAATTAGGGTAGCTCTTATCTCTTTAATACCCCCCATCTTATTTTTGATAGAGATCAAAATGGGGATGGAACCTATGATATCTATGATGGCAAAAAGAGTAAACGTAACTGTGAGTATGTCCTTGACATTGGTTTGCATGGTAGTATTTGAATAAAATTAAGCTGTCCAGACAAGGGAAACAGTTTACAAAAATAAAATCTCCCCCGGTCAGAATGCCGGAATTCAAAATTATAATTGAAAACGGATACCTCCATATTCATTGAAGCCAGCTGTATTATATCCATATACATCCGCATATTTTTCATCCAGTATATTTCTAAGGTCTGCGAATACCTTCAATCTGTTATTGAAAATTGCGTATTCGATATAAAAATTCAGCAGGTAATACTTGTCCAGCTTTATATCATGTGATAGAAAGGATGCATCATAATAAATGTCCCTGCTGCTTCCCACAGCATTTGCCTGTAGGGATATATATAGCGATTTTGTCAGCTGGCTGCCTGCAGATGCCACGAGGTAGCTTTTAGGCCTTCTCAATAAGTTGAAATACGTAGTGTCCTTGCCATTTTGAATAGTAGTGATATTGCCGGTAGCATAGGTATAAATAACCTTCAACTGTAGTTTATGGGCTACTGTTGCGGAACCCTCGAATTCAACACCATGATCATTTTGCCTGTCCTGGTTGATATAGCGCGACCGGTAAGTGGCTGGGTCAAAGAAAAAAGTTATGACATCTTTTGTCCGCCTGTTAAACCAGGTACCTCTTACATTGAATTTCCCACTCCCTGGGAAATATTGCCATCCTGCTTCAAAGTTTAAAGATGATTCCGGCTTAAGACTCTTGTTGCCATATTCAGAGAATAACTGGAAAAGGCTTGGTGTTTTATAACCGGTTGATATATTAGTAAAGAGCTTTATTCTCTTTTGAATGAAATAGGAAGGGTTGAAGTTGAAAGCAAAATTGTTTCCATACACTGAGTGGTGGTTCAGTCGCCCCCCGGCTTCAACGCTTACTCCATTTTTCTGGTAGTGTAGCATACCATATAATGCCTGTTGGTTTTGCCTGACACTATCACCACTTTGAAATTGCTTTTCAATAACAGGATCCGGACTATATGGAGGAAAAGCAGGTGTAACCGTTAACCCGTTATAATCTGTTTTTGAAGATCTTATTTCCGTACCTATCGTGAGTTTAATGGCATTGAATGCCTGTACAAGGTAAGCTTCGGCAAAATGCTCATTAGCCTTGTAGGATGAGGTGCTGAAAGTATAATATCCATTCCTGCTTTGCGTGGAATCATCAAGGTAATCCCTGTTTGTCCTGTTAAATTGATAGATGATATTGATCTGTGAATTTTTAAAATTGATCATATTCCTTATCCCTGTTTGCAGGTTTTGAGCAGAATAGGTATGATCCAGTTCATCAATAAACGCATCCTGGTCCAGGCTTCCGCTGTTCTTGCTCCACCTGGCAAAGGGGTGAATTTGCACGCTTTTTCCTGCCTGTATGCCAAGGCTTGCCTGGACAACATTTTGTTTATACCCATCCTTGTCAAATACGGAGGAAGATCCTGCAGGAGGCATGGCTTCTGAAAATCCATCGGTTTTATAATGCGTATATCCAATGCTATAATTCAAAATTCCCTTTCTGCCATTAATGCCCGTATTATATCGTTGGGAATGATAACTTCCATAATGAGCTGTGCCAGTCAGGGTAAAAGGTTTACTGCCAGTCTTCCTGGTAATGATATTGATGACGCCTGCAATGGCATCACTTCCATACAGGGTGCTCTGACCACCTTTAAGTATTTCAATACGTTCAACATTATCGATAGGAATATTCCTGATATCAAAATTGCTGCCTATCCCCGAAGCGTCATAAACCGGTACGCCATCAATGGTGATCAAGGTATGATCCACCCTTGCTCCGCGTAAGTAAATATTCTTTTCCTTTCCCGGGTTATTGGTATACCCATTAATGAAAACACCACCGGATTCAGCGATCACCTGGGCCAAATCCCTGCTGCCTGCATGCTCAATCTGTTCTCTTGAAATTACAGTGACCACCTTACCGGTTTCTGTTGTTTTGGTAGAATACTTGGTTGCTGTAACCGTTACCTGGTCCAGCAGTTTACTGGAGTCCTGTGCTGATAAATGGCTGCCGATGAAGATCGCAGCCACTGTCAAAATTTTTCTCATCTGTTTAAATTTTGTAGTGACTGCTTCCTGGTAATAAAAGAGATAGATAATCTTGTGCCTTATCCTCTCTGCCTTTCACCCGAAAGCATGAATGTAGATACTGTATTTGGCAGGTCTTCTGGCTTAACCCCAACCTGATAGCCTTCCCGTTAATGAAAACAGTGGCAGAAGAATCAGGTTGATCTTCCTGGCCTGGGAGCCAGGGGGTCTAACAGCTACGGGGATAGCGCCGGAATTTCACCGGCTTCCCTTTTCATCCCGGTTTTTAAGGCCGGGAACCAATTACGTGGGCAAATGTAAAGGGAAATATAATGCAACTGTTAAAGACATTGGCTACGACCAGGATTTGAATAGCATGAAAACCATAAGAACCTTATTGCACATGGCTGATAACCTATTCCTTCTTATTTTTATATTTATTCCGCATGGACAAGCCTTTGCCACAGATCACATTTGATTTTTCTTCCCAGCCGGAAGAAGAAGAGAAGCCTAAAGAGTTTCTCTCAGGGCAACCTGTGCCACAGGCAAAACCACCCGCTCCAAAGAGCAACAGGGGCAGAAAGGCGTTGAAAGATATAGAAGCTGAAGTAGACCTGGTTGAAGTTCCGGATGACGAAGTGCTCTTTCAAAAACAATATTACTCTATTGGCGAGGTAGCCAATATGTTTAAAGTAAATACCTCACTGATAAGGTTCTGGGAAAATGAATTTGATATTCTCGAGCCCCGCAAAAACCGCAAGGGGGACAGGTTTTTCAAACCTGTGGATGTGAAGAATCTTCAAATGATCCATGACCTCCTGCGACGCAGGAAGTTCACCATTGAAGGTGCAAAGGACTTTTTGAAAAAGAACAAACAGGGTAAAGAAAAGTATGAACTGGTGCAATCTCTTCAGAAATTGCGGTCCTTCCTCCTGCAACTAAAGGCCAATTTGTAGCATCTATTTAACAACCTCTGTCTTGTATCCTCGGCATCCCAGGGTAATTTTGAAAGACAAGTATCATTTCATCATGAAGAAGATCATATTGTTTTCCATTGTACTTTTTTCAGCCGGAATTGTATTCGCCCAGTCAGCAGAAGTAAGTCATGATCCGGAAGGGAATAAGGTACTGAAAGGATTTATTACAAAGCAGGAATTGATCAATGATTCCAGCTTTACATGGTTTATTAAAAATCAAAAGGATTATACACCAGATCAAAGTGCATTGAAAGCTTTCAGGGCCAATAAGGACTCTATTAGTATCATTGCATTCGGCGGTACCTGGTGTGGAGATACTAAATTTATTCTTCCCAAATTTTATGCGCTGAGTGATGCCGCTGGCTTGTCACCTGACAGGATCACTTTAATTGGTGTTGATCACAACAAGAAGACCATACAGCATTTATCTGAAGCATTTAATATTATCAACGTTCCCACCTTTATTGTAATGAAGAACGGTAAGGAAATAGGCCGTGTTGTAGAATATGGCACTACGGGAATGTTTGACAGGGAACTGGGGGAGATCATATCCCGAAAGATCAATTAGTATGTTATCAGCAATATAAAAACCCGGTCTACCGGGTTTTTCTTTTTAGTTTACCAGTACTATCATTTAGGGAACAATGGCTATATCCTTTCCCTCTGCAGTGATCCTTATTTCCAGCTTTTCCATTGTTTGAAGAATGAAAAAATTGACCTGCTGTTTAATAGCTGTAAACTGGCTCCATTGCATGGGTGGCGTAAAGAATTCAATGAATACCATGAATGCCTGCACACGAATGTCATTGAAAAGCACATTATAGGTCTGCACCTCGGGGATACTCTCTAAATATTTCTTGATCTCGGCCAGTAACTGTTCCAGTTTTTGCGGTGAGGTTTGAAGGTTAATGAATAAATTGATCTCACCACGGATCTGAGAACGCAGTGATACATTATCCAGTATGCTGTCTACCATTTGCTTGTTGGGAACAGTCACGAAAGATTTATCTGCCGTTCTCACCCTGGTGCTTCTGAGGCCAATGCGTTCCACTGTTCCAGCCACACTCTGAACCTTTACAAAATCACCCGTGGTAAAGGGCTTATCAAAGAAGATCACAAATGAAGCGATCAGGTTTTCAAGGCTTTCTCTTAAAGCCAGGGCAATAGCGGCACCTACTATACTAAGACCTGTCAAAAGGCTGCTGATATTATAATTGAAGGCAAAATGCAATACCATCATGCCCCCTATAATGCCTATGATCACTTTAAGAAAATCCCTGAAGAAAACGATCAGCTGGTTATCACTTTGATTGGGTGTCTGGTTAGCCCTTATTTCCAAAACAGTGGCTATAAAATCAATAATGCGCAGCAGCAACCAGATAAATGTTATCACCTGGATAGAGATCCCTATGGATAGCAATATCTTTTCCAGCGTATACTTGTAAAGCTTGACATTTAAAGCCGAAGGGAAATCAAGCCTGTAAAGGGCTATTATAGAAACGGAGATCACCAGGAAGGTTCCAAGCGGTACAATGATCAGGTCAATGAATTTCTGCTCGTCAAAATTCTTCCAGCCTTTCTTAAACAACTTGCAAAGGAGGATAGCCAGGTACTTGGATATAAGCCGGTTCAATATCAACACAAAAAGTATAACCCCCAGCGCCCATAAATAATCCCTCACAGAATTATCCAAATAAATACGGTCTAAGAAAGAATTCATCTCCAGGATTTGGAATAAAATTATCGATTAGTGCAACACTAAAACCGGTATTGGTAAATACGTAACGAATCGTTAGTAAATGTGACAAGCTTCGCGGCAGTGGAAAAGGACCGGATATAGGGTTGAAAAGATGGTGGTATTGCCTTTTTTACATCTATAAAATTACTGCTGTTGTAAACGATGATCTCATTGGGATGTGTCTGGATAATATAATTCTCTTTTACGGCTATACTTTGCCATTTGGTAACGGCTATCTTTTTTTTAAAAGATCCATAATTATCAAAAACAAATACCCCATTGGCAGTGTCAGCAAGATAGACCAGGCCATTATCACTCAAGATCTTTTGCGGATGCACACTTACAGAAAAAAGCGTTCGCAGATCCGGTGTTTCCACCAGCAGGTTTCCCTGCTCGTCCACTTTCTTCAGCTTATTATCATATTCATCGAATACCCAGATATTATTATCATAGGAAACTCCGGCAGCACCCGGTTGGTAGATATTATAGCGCTTTAGGTCAAGCGAAGAACGGTTCGCCAGAAACCTGTCGAGGAGAACTATGGTAGAGAAATCTTTATAAAAAAGTAATGGTCTTAATGGGTTGGAAACGTCCAAAGAAAATAATTTACCGGCATTACGTACCTGGTTATAGATGGCTACCGAATCACCTTTTTCATTGAATTTACGTACCTGCCCGGAAGAAGAGATGATATACAGGTTATCCAGGTTATCTATAGCTGCATCGGCAATATCACCTTTATAGGTCTTCACCAGTTTGAAACCTGAATCTGTTTGTGCCAACACTATGGCCGGAACAAAACAAAAGGCTAACAGGCACAATTTGAATAAATGCTTCACCAGTTTTTATATATTTTATTTTCCATGCCCGAAAAAGATCTCAGCTGCATATCTGTTCCATCAAAAACGGCATAGGTGCTGAAATTCATCCATTCTCCCAGGTTGATATAACGGCTGTTATCTTTTAGACGAAAATCTATGGGAAGATGTCTATGCCCGAACACAAAAAAATCAAAATGTTCCTGCTTCAGCATTTCCCTGCTGTAGATCAGCAGCCATTCCTTATCCTCTCCCAAAAAGTTTTCTTCGCTGTCACCAGTGGCCGACCGGCTTTTATGGCTGAAATAATTGGCGATGCCAACACCAATGAAGGGGGGAAGTATGCCAAACATCCAGTGACAAACCGGGTTTCTGAAAACCTTCTTCATGGCTTTATATCCATGGTCTCCAGGGCCTAAGCCATCTCCATGGCCTATATAAAAACTTTTTCCGTTGAACTCAAAAGTTTTAGGTTCAAAATAGACAGGCACATTCAGTTCTTTTTGAAAATATTGACGCATCCACATATCGTGGTTGCCAACGAAAAAATGGATGGCTATCCCGGCATCAGTCAGTTCTGCTATCTTTCCCAACAGGCGCACACCCCCTTTGGGTACCACCTTTCGGTATTCATACCAGAAGTCAAACATATCACCTACAATAAATATCATGAAAGCATCTTCCCTGATCTCGTTCAGGAAGCGGACAATGCGCTTTTCTCTTTCAAGGCTGCTTTCTTCATTGGGGGCTCCCAGATGAAAATCGGAAAGAAAGTATATTTTTTTACCTGGCGGAATCTGCATAGGATCAATGACTATTGCTGGTCGTCAATTACAAAACAATATACTTCTTTTGGACCATGCACCCCAACCACCAGCGTTTTTTCAATATCTGCAGTTCGGCTGGGACCTGTGGCAAAAGTGATAAGCGAAGGGATGTATTGATGATACTTTTGTTGCAGGGCCACTAATCCATCCCTGATATCATAAACAAGTTGAGATGTATAGGCTATGCAAATATGTACCGGGGCATAGACACTTGGAACACGCCCCTGGTGAACTGAACTTAATACCATACTGCCTGTACGGGCAATAAGGAATTCACAACTGGTAATGGATGCTTCGCAACTTGCAATATCATTATGCCTGCTGTTTGGTAGTATTAATGATTTCCACTTTTCTTCCTCACAGTAAATGCGCGTCCATTGGTTCTGGTAACAAAGCTTATTAAATTGCTCGCCTAGTTCTTGCTCGTTCTCACAAAAAAGAAACTTTCCTTGTAGCGAGGAAAATTGCTCTGCAAATTCCACTACCAGGTCTTGTTGCTGTGGCTGGAAGACAGTTTCAGCACCTTCACTTTTTGGAAAAGGCAATGGCGTTGGATGAGCCAACGCCACGCGTATTTTTTTTAGAATGTTATTCTTTGCCTGTGAATTACTCATTTGGGAGCAGGAGCTTGGTTGGTAACATTTGGATCATAAGGAGGAACGCCTTCGCTGATGCCACCCTCAGGATGCTTTTCAGCTTCTTCATCATCCACATCCAGTAAATGCTTGTCCTCGTAAGGCCGTGGTCCTATCAGGGTTTCCACATCACTTTGAAACAGTACTTCTTTTTCAAGCAATGCTTCCGCCAGCTTTTCCACTTCCGCTTTCTTTTCAGTAAGCAGCGCTTTGGTCCTTAGGTATGCAACATCAATCAGTTTTCTAACTTCTTCATCAATCAGCTTAGCTGTTTCATCAGAATAAGGTTTTGTAAAGGAGTTGTCCTGTTGTGGATCGTAAAAACTGATATTACCCACTTTTTCATTCATTCCGTATACGGTTACCATAGCATATCCAATTCGGGTGATCTGCTGAAGGTCATTCTGAGCCCCGGTTGATATTTTACCAAAGAAAATATCTTCACTGGCGCGGCCTCCCAGGGTCATGCATATCTGGTCATTGAGCTGGTCTGTATTATACAGGTATTGTTCTTTAGGTGTATACTGCGCATAACCCAGGGCTGCAGTTCCTCTTGGAACAATAGTTACTTTCAATAATGGGTAGGCGTGCTCCAGGAACCATCCGCAAATAGCGTGGCCTGCCTCGTGGTATGCAATGATCTTCTTTTCTTCAGGAGAAATGATCTTGTTCTTTTTTTCCAATCCACCTATCACACGATCCACTGCATCCTGGAAGTCTGTCATGTCCACCGCAGTCTTTCCTTTACGGGCGGCTATCAGGGCAGCTTCATTACAAACGTTGGCTATATCAGCACCGGCGAAACCTGGTGTTTGTTCTGCCAGCTTATGTATATCTACTTTCTCTGATACTTTAATTGGTTTTAGGTGCACTTTAAAGATAGCTTCTCTTCCTTTTACATCTGGCTTGTCAATAGTGATCTGCCTGTCGAAACGACCTGGGCGTAAAAGCGCTGTATCCAATACATCAGGACGGTTAGTTGCTGCCAGTACAATAATGCCGGTATCAGTTCCAAAACCATCCATTTCAACCAGTAGCTGGTTCAACGTGCTTTCTCTTTCATCATTGCTCATCATCATGTTCTTGCCACGCGCACGTCCGATAGCGTCTATCTCGTCAATAAAGATCACACATGGAGCTTTCTCACGCGCCTGTTTGAACAGGTCACGAACACGGCTGGCGCCTACACCTACAAACATTTCCACGAAGTCCGAACCGCTCAGGCTAAAGAATGGGACCTGTGCTTCTCCTGCCATGGCTTTAGCCAATAAGGTCTTACCAGTGCCCGGAGGGCCAACCAGCAATGCTCCTTTTGGTATCTTACCTCCCAGAGAGGTATATTTTTTAGGATTACGCAGAAAATCTACGATTTCCATAACCTCTACTTTGGCTTCGTCAAGGCCAGCTACATCAGCAAAAGTGATGTTGACCCGGGTACCTTTATCAAATAAAGTAGCTTTTGATTTTCCAATATTAAAAATACCTCCGGGGCCGCCACCTGCGCCGGCGCCACCACCCATCTTGCGCATCAATAAGATCCAAAGACCTATAAAGATCAGGATAGGAAGTAGTGTCTGAAGTATGGGGCTAAACCAGTTGGTTTCATTTTCTACATCGGATCCGGGTTGATTTTGAGCCGGAACCTTGGCTACAGCATAATAATCATTCAATTCCTTGCGCACATCTTCATTAGCTGAAATGCGGAAATAGTAATGAGGGCCTTCCTGTGTGAATTTGGACTTAGTGGTGGAAGCATATTTTTGAATAGCTTCTGGTTTTAAATATACGCGAACAATATCCCTGTTATCAACAATGATGTACTTGGATACATCACCCTGGGCTACCATTTCCTTAAAATTCTCAAAATTGGTCTTCTCCAGCGATGTGGAGAAAGGCCCAAAGAATTGAAAGCCGATCAATACAGCGAAAATGATCGCATAAACCCAATAAATACTGAATTTAGGTCCTTTGCGGGGCGACTCTCCGTCATTGTTCGAACCTGGAGTTCTGTTAGAGAATTTGGGAAGTCGGGATTTACTATCGTTCTTATATGGCTCTTGTGACATTTTTAATTATTCTTATTAATCTTAAAGCTAAAGATGCAAGTAATTGAATTTTTGGTGGAATATCTAAGGCGGGACGCTATTTAACAAATAGATTCCCTAGCCATTGTGTTCTTCTCCCGCTGCATCACTCCACATTTCTTCCAGTTTATAGAATTTCCTTTGTTCCGGCAACATGATATGCACAACAATATTGACATAGTCCAGCAATACCCATTGAAGGTTATGCTTTCCTTCGTGCCTGTAAGGATATTCACCACAAACCTTTTTAACCTCTTCTTCAATGGAGTCTGAAATAGCCCTTATCTGCGGTTGGTTTGAGGCCTCGCAAATGACAAAAAAGTCAGCAACTGCTTCTGGGATTTTTCTAAGGTCCAGGGAAATGATGTTTTCACCCTTTTTTTCCTGTATAGCCTTTATGATCGATTTAAAGATTTTAGAGTTTCTGTTTAACCGGCTAACACTTTTCTTCCGAGTGGCTAATACTTCTAATGGTTCCAAATAGTAATAGTATTTTTTGTTATAATAATAAAATAAGTGAGGTCACTTAGGGTAGTAACAATTAAAGTTATTTTTCTTTGCTCAAAAATAGTAGTTAATTGTCATCTTTAAACCCAATAGGTACCCCTTTCATAGAACTACATACGGTGGATAGCACCAACAACTATGCCATGGGATTGCTACATGCGGGTATGGCACAGCATGGTACCGCTGTGTTTGCGCACGAGCAAACAAAAGGCCGCGGACAGCGTAACAGGACCTGGTTATCAGAGCCCGGATCCAACATAGCATTATCTGTTATTTTCCAACCTCCGGCCTATTCCACTTCGCAGTTGTTTATGATCAGTAAGTTAGTGGCAACTGCTACGCTTAATTTTTTTAACAGCTATACAACAACTGACACTTCGATTAAATGGCCAAATGATATTTATTGGCGTGACAGAAAGGCAGGGGGTATATTGATCGAGAACATCATCCAGGGAAGTGAATGGAGAAACACGATCGCCGGTATTGGTCTGAATATTAATCAAACCCAGTTCAAAGGCCTTAAAAATAAAGCAGTATCCCTTCGGGAAATAACGGGTAATATTTTTGAACCGGCAGCCCTGGCCAGGGAATTATGCATTTACCTTGATATACAGTTTAATAAATTATTGCAGGATCCTTCAGAGATCTCGAGGCAATACCAGGAAAACCTGTTTGGCTATGGTAAAAAAGTGAAGCTCAAACAGGGCTCACGAATATTTGAAGCAGTTATTCGTGAGGTTACTGACCTTGGGCAACTTGTAGTGGAACATACATTGGAAGAGCGTTTTGAAGTAGGCGAAGTGGAATGGGTATTGTAAACCGATTACCATTTAGCCTTTCACAATTTCTTCGGCATGTGCTTTATTCCTGGGACGCAAATAGATCTTTTGTATCATCCCCTTTTCATCAATCACAAAAGTAGTCCGGTGAATACCCATATATTTTCTTCCATAAAGATTCTTCTCACCCCAAACACCATATTTTTCAATGATCTTATGTTGGGGATCAGCAAGGAGTGTAAATGGTAATTGAAACTTTTCCCTGAATTTCTGGTGCTTCTCTTCAGCATCGGGGCTTACACCAATCACAGTAAAGCCATTCTTTTTCAAGAGGGAATAATTATCACGCAGATTACAGGCCTGGATCGTGCAGGTTGGCGTGTCATCCTCGGGGTAGAAGTACAACACTACTTTGGAACCTTTAAGATCACTTAACGATACCTTTTTACCATCCTGGTCAACCCCTGTAAAGGCAGGCGCTTTTTGTCCAACCTGTAAATGTGTAGCCATGCTAAAATGAAAAAAATTTAAAATGAAAATGTAAAAGTAAAGAGAAGTCAAAAAGCAACAATGAGATCCCTGCTAAGGCAGGACCTCATCGCATTACATTCCATGTTCGCTCCATCACATTTCCCGCTTCATCCTGAATAGCCAGTTTCAATTCATGCGCACCCGCCGGGAAGTTTTCATCAAACTGGTAGATCCAGGTCTTGCCTTTGTCATTGCTAAAGCATAACCATTTTCCATCCACTTCGGCACGGAAGCTTTTAATGGAATTAAAATTATCTCTGGGTGTAAATACCAGCCTGGAGATTTTTGAAAGATTGGTCGGGGGGGCATTCACAGTAGGAGGTGTAGTGTCTATAAATGCCTGAAAAGTTCCAAATTGCCTGAACCTGGCAGAAAGCCAACCGTTTTGCCAGGTAGCTTTTGATACAAAGGTTTTGCTGCCCGAAATATTCTTAATAACAAGCCTATCTCTTTGGTCCGCCGTGATGTCGGTATCAGGTTTGATACGAACGGTGAACAGGTCATGTGCGGGAATACCGGCCGATAAAAACCTATGCTGAGCAGATACGGATCCAGGCTCTTTGTTTGAAACCATTTCATAATTCACATGGATAGAATCATATAATGTGGCCTCAGTTGTAAATAATTCAAAGGCATCCAGTTCAACAACATTCACCTGCCCGGGATTTAATTCCTGGGTTACAGCCGGTACATAAGTTTTGGCAAGTGCCGGATCATACTGCACACTAAAACGGATCGTAGAAGTGTTTTTATTGGCATCCTGCACTTCGATGACAATATTATGTACACTGGTATCCTTTAATTCTATGATACCTGTGCCATTGAATACATCATAAGCCACTTTCATGGCTCCAGGTAAAGGACTCACTTGTTGAAGGGTAGGTCCTCCTCTTGATTTATAAGGCAGGTCCACCTGCGCATTAATATACCTGGTTTCATCATAGCCAATGTTATTCAACACAAATTGTGAAACTGGCCTGTCATCCATCATAATCTCCGCACAATAGATGCCATTTGGATTCAAAGTGCCACTGAAATGATCTACTGCATTGATAGCAAAACTGATCTTGTTTGAACCCACCTTTAGCTGTTCGGATGGTATGGAATACCTGGATCCGGTTTTTTTAAGCGTGATGACCTGGGGTGTCTGTTCGTAGGTGCTTTTTGTACGATCATACATTGCCATCCTGTATATGGTTGGTGCCACAGCATCAGCAATAGGAAAATTAAACAACAAGGGATTCAAACATTTGCCTGTTTTGGTATCCCTGATCTCAAAATGCACGTGTGGGCCTTCCGAACCTCCTGTACTGCCGCTTCTTGCAATAAAACTTCCTTTTTTGACAGGAAAAAGATTCGCTGGGATAGGAATATCAACATTCCAGCTTTGTTTGGCATATTGCTGCTTTTTAACATAATCTGCCAGGGCACGAAAAAATGCATTCAGGTGCGCATATAAGGTAGTATATCCATTGGGGTGATCTATATAGATAGCCTGGCCAAAACCTCCCGGTTCCACTACTATTCTTGAAACATATCCATCAGCTGCAGCATACACTGGCAGGTTTACTTTTTGTTGCGTACGGATGTCCAGGCCCATATGCCAGTGATTGGCGCGTATCTCACCAAAATTGGCCACTAATTTCATCGGGATATCAAGTGGATGACGGAAATAATTTTGAGGATACGTTTGTGCTTCACAGTAACCAAAGAAAATAAACGGGAGAAAAAGGAAGGGTAGTTTTTTGCGCATCATATTCCATTTAACAGACCGAAACTGCATTCAATCATTATTCCATAAAAGCTGGGCATAAAATTGGTAACTTAATAGTGTAATAAAAAATTATTCACCCAAAAACCCCAAACAATGAGTGTAAATAATAAACACCTGGCCACATTCCTCTTAGGTGCAGCAGCAGCATTTGGTGCCTACAAATACATGAATCTTACAGACGAAGAAAAAGAAAAACTGGCTAATGATATCAAGGACAAGGCTAATAAGGTGAAAAAAACAGCTATGGATGCTGAAGACCAGGCCATGGAGTATTTTAATGAATTAAAAACTAAAGGTTCTGATGCTTTAAAGGAATACATGCCTAAAATGGAGGAATTTTTCGAAGGGCTTTTTAAAAGTGGAACTAAAACCACAAATACAGCCCCTACAGAAAATCCTTCCAGTAATTAAAAGTTTTTGATACGACCCGCTATTGCGGTACGATATTTTATTATATAGGTTACACGAAACGTGCATTCATTCTTAACCTCGCCTGTTAAGGTCATCCTCGCAGGCATTAAAACTTATATTATGAAAAGTAAATCAGGACTTGGTTCTTTACTGTTACTGGGCGCAGCTGCCTTTGGTGCTTATAAATATTCCAAAATGACCGACCAGCAGAAAAAAGACCTGGTAAACAAAGGCAAAAAGCTGGTTGATGAAAATCTCGGTAGCCTGACAAACATCTTTGGCAAAAAGCAAGGCAGGACAGCAGCTGTTAACGGAACTGTATAAACTTTTCTGAAGAGGCTGTTAATAGTCCAAAAACATTGCAATGGTAAACCTTCATTTACCCTATTTTTGCACCCCGGGCATAAGCCCGGTTTTTTTATATCCTTAAATCAAGCAAATAAGGCTTTTTTCATATGTTTTAACCGGCAACTGCCGGCATGGGAAAAGTCAAATTTTAACACAGATGCCAAAAGACTCCTCAATAAAATCAGTTTTAATTATCGGTTCAGGACCTATTGTTATCGGCCAGGCTTGCGAATTTGATTACTCAGGCACCCAGGCAGCCCGAAGCCTGCGTGAAGAAGGTATTGAAGTAATCCTTATTAACAGCAATCCTGCCACCATCATGACTGACCCTATGATGGCCGACCGGGTTTATTTGTTGCCACTGAATGTGGAAAGCATTGAGCAGATCCTTGAAGAAAATAAAATTGATGCGGTACTCCCTACTATGGGTGGGCAAACTGCACTTAATCTTGCTAAAGAAGCAGAGGACCTGGGTATCTGGGAGAAGTACAATGTTAGGCTGATTGGTGTTGACATCAAAGCCATTGATAAAGCGGAGGACAGGGAAAAGTTCCGGCAGTGGATGATACATTTAAACGTACCCGTAGCTCCAGCGCATACGGCTAACTCTTTCCTGGAAGGAAAAGAGTTTGCCCAGGACATTGGATTTCCATTGGTGATCAGGCCATCTTTTACACTTGGTGGAACAGGCGGGGGATTTGTACATGACGCCTCCGAACTGGATGAAGCATTGCAACGTGGATTACAGGCATCACCCATACATGAAGTACTTGTTGAAAAAGCTGTTTTGGGTTGGAAAGAATTTGAATTGGAATTATTGCGTGATGCGGCTGATAATGTTTGTATCATTTGTACAGTCGAGAATTTTGACCCAATGGGTGTGCATACAGGTGATTCTATCACTGTAGCACCTGCCATGACCCTGAGTGATACTGCCTACCAGCTCATGCGCAATACCGCCATCATGATGATGCGTGACCTTGGCAATTTTGCAGGCGGCTGTAATGTGCAGTTTGCATTGAACCCTGAAACAGAAGAGATCATTGCTATCGAAATAAATCCACGTGTTAGCCGTTCTTCAGCGCTGGCATCCAAGGCAACTGGATATCCTATTGCCAAGATAGCTGCCAAGCTGGCCATAGGATATACATTGGACGAACTGGAAAACCAGATCACTAAAACTACTTCAGCATATTTTGAACCAGCGCTGGATTATGTGATCGTAAAGATCCCCCGCTGGAACTTCGATAAATTCAAAGGCGCTAATGATACGTTGGGACTGCAAATGAAAAGTGTGGGTGAGGTAATGGCCATCGGCAGAAGCTTTACGGAAGCTGTTCAAAAAGCCTGTCAGAGCCTTGAGAATAATGCGGTTGGTCTTGGTTATTATGGCAAAAGCGGCATGAGGTCGGAAGAGTTGCTGGAATACATTAAAACTCCGAAATGGGATCGCATATTCAGGATCAAAGATGCACTCATGCTCGGTATCAGTGTGAATACGATTGCCAAAGCCACTTACATTGATCGCTGGTTCCTTTACGAGATCCAGAAGATCTGCAACATAGAAAAAGAACTGGGAAATTACTGGCTGGAAGAATTGCCAACGGACCTGTTGCGCAAAGCAAAGGTTCATGGGTTTAGTGATGAACAGATCGCCCGTATCATCCAGGATGGCAGCGAGGAAGAAGTGTATGAAAAAAGGAAGGCTGCCGGCATCACCCGTGTATATAAAATGGTAGATACCTGCAGCGCCGAATTTGAAGCTAAAACACCTTATTTCTATTCCACTTTTGAAGAAGGGAATTTCAATGAAAGCAAAGTTTCAGATAAAAAGAAAATAATTGTCCTTGGTAGCGGTCCTAACCGTATTGGACAAGGTATCGAGTTTGACTATTGTTGTGTGCATGGACTGCTGGCTATTAAAGAAGCAGGTTATGAATCCATCATGGTCAATTGCAACCCGGAAACAGTATCTACTGATTTCGATATGGCAGATAAGCTATACTTCGAACCGGTATTCTGGGAACATTTATGGGAACTGATCGAACACGAAAAGCCCGAAGGTGTCATTGTGCAATTGGGCGGGCAAACAGCTTTAAAGCTTGCAGAGCGCCTGCACCAAAAAGGAATTAAGATCATGGGAACCTCCTATGATAATATGGATATAGCGGAAGATCGTGGTCGCTTCAGCGACATGCTGAAGGAATTGGAAATCCCATATCCCAATTATGGTACTGCCTATGATGTAGATGATGCCGTGGAAGTGGCCAAAAAAGTTGGCTACCCAGTATTGGTGCGTCCCAGCTATGTGTTGGGTGGACAAAGAATGCGTATCGTCATCAATGATGAGGAATTGGAGAAAGCGGTTATCAGTTTGCTGAAGCATATTCCCGGTAATAAAATATTAATCGATCATTTCCTTGACCGTTGCCAGGAAGCTGAGATCGATGCCATCTTTGATGGCGAGAACTTCCATGTAATGGGAGTGATGGAACACATAGAACCAGCAGGTATTCATAGTGGTGATAGCAATGCAGTGTTGCCGGCATTTAACCTTACGCCATTGGTGGTAACAACCATGGAGCACTATGCAGAAAAGATAGCAAGGGCACTGAACATCATTGGACTGATTAACATCCAGTTTGCCATTAAGGATGGTAAGGTTTATGTGATCGAGGCCAACCCAAGGGCGTCAAGAACAACGCCTTTCATTGCAAAAGCTTACGGTATTCCTTATTTGAATGTAGCTACCAAAGTGATGTTGGGTGCCAACAAACTCACTGACTTTACATTTGAAAAGAAGCTGAATGGCTTTGCTATTAAAGAACCTGTATTTTCATTCAACAAGTTCCCGGGTGTAAATAAAGAACTAGGACCTGAAATGAAATCAACGGGTGAGGCTATACGTTTCATCAAAGACCTCAGGGATCCTTACTTCAGGCAGTTGTATAAAGACAGAAGTATGTACCTGAGTAAATAGCAAATAAATTATTCTAGTTAGCCCACACCCTGGTGTGGGCTTTTTTATTCAAAATACAATGCCATTCATCATTTGATTACAATGAAGCATTAACTACCACTTTTCTTGCTTTGTGATTTTTTATTTATTTGTCTTTAAAAAATTCCGCATGAACAAAGAGATTCAGTTTCTTGTAACACAATTCCAGGAAAGCTTAAATGGAGATCCATGGTTTGGCCGCAATGCTCAAAAGCTATTAGGGGAAGTTACAGAAGCAATAGCTTTCCAAAATCCAAATGGTCAACATAGCATAGCAGAACTGGTATGGCATATGGTCAACTGGAGGGAATTTGTAATCAGCAGGTTTAGAAAAGATGCAAACAAAGACCTGCATTACTTTGAAACCAACGACTGGCGTCAACTGGATCATTCTGATAGCTCATTATGGCGACAAGGCCTGAATAAATTGTATGATACACAGGAAGTGTTGCTACACATTTTACAAGACCAGTCCGATTCGATACTTGACCGGAATGTTGAGGAGAGAACTTACAATTACAGGAAATTGCTACATGGCGTAATTCAGCATGATATCTATCACTTAGGTCAGATCGCTTACCTGGTTAAGTATATAAAGGAGGAAGAGTGAAAATGTTCCGAGATGTAATTTATGTAGACTGATTAATTAAGTTAGACGAAATAGAATAGTAAACCAACTGTATGGGCTTATCTATACCATCTTATTAAATAAGAATAGATATGACATTAATTGGAAGGAATTCTTAAATAGTAGGTCCTGGTAAAAAAGAAGGCCTGCCCTAAAAAGAGCCGGCCGTTGCTAACCTATGAAAAACACCAAGTTCAAATATAGTTTAAAAAACAAACTATTACAACCCGGGATTATTTCTTTTGTTAGCACGGCCTTCCAGGCGGTTTTGTAACCTGTCCTGTTGAAGTTCTTTAACGCCTTTTATGAAATCTCGTTCGTAAGTAAATACATCATTACTGCGTTTATCGCCAATGATCGGCTTAAACTGGTCCCTGTAACGCAAACGCAATTCAACGATCTTTTGCTGCAGCACCAGGCGGTCACCCCTGAAGTCCTGATTGGTCTTCCTGAGATCCCTGAAGTAATCAAGGAAAACCGGGCTGAATTTGTCAGCTTCAGTTTTAGATAATCCCAGTTTTTGCTGGATATATTCTGTCATCTTATCCTGCAACCTTCCGCCATCATCCTGGGCGTAGGAGCTGAAGCTGATTACAGAAAAGAAACTTAATATGAGTAGAATTTTTTTCATTGTCAGGGTTAATTAATAGCCGTTAAGTCTTCATCATCCGTAGGAACCTGTGTTAAAAACGCATCCAATTCTTTATCAGAAACGCCGTTCAACATGGATTTGACTTCAGTAACTACAGCAGGTTTATTTTGGGCAGTACTATTACTGCCGGAAGTTACATCTGCTGTTTTAATGAACTCACTAAGTTCGGTGGTGCTTACATTTTTAAGCTGTTGGGCAATAGGCTGGTCAGCATCAATACCCTTGTTCTGCAGGCTATAAAAATACCCGGTTACTCCAATGATACCCGCTACCATTGCGGCAACGGCCAATCTCATCCACTTTCTCCTAACCATCGGGATCACTCGAGTCTCTTGTTTATCAACTAGTTTTTCCAATACCTTGTCGGGAAAATTGGCAAAATAGCCTAAAGGAACCTGGTACGGTGTTACTTTTTCAACAAGCGAAAGGATAGCTGACTGGGGGTCATCCCCAACCAGGTAGGGCAATTCATCTATGGTCGATTGAAAATATTTTTCCGGAACGGCATAAGGCATAGCCCGTGAAATACCGGCCAATAAAGGTGACAATGAAGCAATTTCTTCAGCTGCAGTAGTACCTTCCGCGGTTTTGATCTTAGCCATAATAGAACCCGCCAAACCTTCAAAGTAACCCTCGGGAACCGAAAATGGGGTACTGTTGGGGTTGGAGGGGAGCTCACTGTTCAAACCTCTCAATTCATCCTGTATGTTATCCTGGCTGTTCATTTTCACGATCTAAGACCTAAAAAGGGTTCCAAAGTTTAATGATTTTTGATGTAATCCTCAATTTTTTTTACCGCGTGGTGGTAACTCGCTTTTAATGCCCCTTCACTTGTTTCCAGTACACGGCTCATCTCTTCATAAGGCATTTCATCATAATATCTCAATGTGAAAACAGCTTTCTGTTTTTCAGGCAATTGTTGAATGGCAAGCTGTAATTTCCACTCTAATTTGTTGGGATCGAAATACTTATCTGCCTTTATCTTATTGCTCAACCCACTTTCTACGTCACTCAAGCTTACTGAAGCTCTTTTTTTCTGTCCCTCAAGGAAGGTTAAGGACTCATTGGTGCCTATACGATAGAGCCAGGTATACAACTGGGAATCTTCCCGGAAGTTTTCCAGGCCATTCCAAACCCTGATAAAGACATTTTGCAATACATCATTAGCGTCATCATGGTCAACTACCATCCTTCGTATATGCCAATACAGCTTTTCCTGGTATTTTTTAATCAAAGCGGTAAATGCCTGTTCCTTGGTCGCAGGATTTTTAAACTGCATGAGCAGTTCAGCATCTGATCTTTCTGTCTGAGCCATTGGTTTTTAATTCCAGGTATCTGGATTTTAATGATTGCGGTAAAGATAATTTTAAAGAGATAAACTTTTTGCATTCCAATCCAGTTCTTTAAAGCGAGGTCATCAAAAACTAGCCGTCAATATTTTTTGTCAAGAAATGATATGTAACATTAATATCATGCGATATAATAACCCAAACCTGTCTTCAACATATTTAAGCCCCATCAACTCCCTACCAACCCCCTACCTCCAGTATAGATACTGCGTGATGATCACGCAGTATCTATACCTTAGATAAGGAGGAGATAGGTAGAAAATAGGGAGAAGCTTGGGGGATAGTCTGAAAAAAGCAGAAGGAAGCCAGGTCTAAAACGATGCAAAGGCCAGGAGCTCTATAAGCATTTCACATATTTATCATTAATAATGTGAGTACTGTGGCATTGCTTTAATGAAAGGCCGAAAACAAAAAGCCTTCCGGAGGGAAGGCTGGTGGTTTGTTTGTATAAAAAGGAATCAGGCTGTCTTTTTTGATATGACCTTTTCAGCGGCGGCAATGATATCCGGCACATCCAGGCCATATTTCTTTAATAACTGGTCAGGAGTACCGCTTTCGCCAAAAGTATCCTTAGTGCCTACATACTCAATAGGAATAGGGAAATTTTTAGCTGCTACCTGGGCTATGGCATCGCCAAGGCCCCCGATGATATTGTGTTCCTCTACCGTTACCGCACATTTGGTCTTGCGGATGGAGTTAATGACTGCTTCTTCATCCAAAGGCTTGATAGTGTGGATATTGATAACCTCCACGCTTAATCCTTTTTCTTCCAATGCCACACCGGCTTGTATAGCATTCCATACCATATGGCCACAGGCAAAGATGCTTACATCTGTTCCTTCAGAAAAGCGTTGGGCTTTTCCAATAACAAAGGGTTCATTTGGGTTGGTAAAGATCGGCCAGCTGGGGCGGCCAAAACGCAGGTAAACTGGTCCATTGTATTCTGCGATCGCAAGCGTGGCGGCCTTGGTCTGGTTGTAATCACATGGCACAATAACCGTCATGCCTGGCAACATTTTCATAAGCCCAATATCTTCCAGGATCTGGTGGGTAGCTCCGTCTTCACCAAGGGTAACCCCTGCGTGAGAGGCACAGATCTTCACATTTTTACCGCTATAGGCAATGCTTTGACGGATCTGGTCGTACACCCGGCCGGTGGAAAAATTGGCGAAAGTGGTTGTAAAAGGGATCTTGCCACCAATGGTAAGACCTGCTGCAATTCCCATCATATTGGCTTCAGCAATGCCAACCTGGATAAAGCGCTCGGGAAATTCTTTTATGAACTGCTGCAGCTTCAGTGAACCTGCAAGGTCCGCAGTAAGGGCTACAACATTTTTATTTTTTCGGGCGGCTTCTGCAATTCCATCACCAAATCCGCTCCGGGTATCTTTCTTTCCGGTCGATTGTATATCTTTTAGCATTACAACGATTTGGCTGCAAAATAAACGAACAATCTGCTTACCTGCCTAAAATAGTTATTCCTGATTATTGGCGGGTAATTTCACAAACTGTATAGAATTTCATATGGTTATTTGTGACTGCCTGTATGATCTTTCGCAGCCTTTCCGGTGATACATACATGTTTTTGTCTGACCTGTTGATATGATGTCCTACCAACACCAGGCAATTATTATTTTTTTGCGCGATATTGACCAGGTTTAAAAGCTCATTGATGGTTTTCCCGCTGGATCTGTCCATGCCTATGGCAAATAATTTTGAATTGTCCTCACCGGAAGTAAAGCTTTTTGTATAATCTGAAGATCCGTTTAAACAACGGATGCTTCTAAAGCGCCTGAGTAAGCAGTTATCAAGTACCTCGGTATGGCTTCCATAGGGATAGGCAAAATTTTTAGGATAGAATCCATCTGCATTCATCAGCACCAATCCTCGAAGGATCTCTTCTCCTTCCAGTTTTTCCATACTGTTTTTCCGCAGGTATTTTACCATGTCAGGATGACTTAGCGTATGGTAGGCTATCTCGTGTCCATGATTTTTTAATATTCTGAGTTTGTCCTTTTGATCATGTGTTAAATTCTGGTAGTTGGAAATGTAAAATGTGGCTTTTACATGAAAGGAATCAAATACAGGAAGGAAATCGTACCATTCGTCAATATAACAATCATCAAAGGTTAATGCCACCCCGGGCCTGGGCATATAGCCAGGCTTATCATATTTGGTGCAACCGAAAAAAAATACCAGGGAAAGGAGGGAAACAGAAGCAATAGTTTTCATTACAGTTTTAATAACTGCAGAAAAGTATCGAGCTCTTCAATAACAGAAAAATATTTTCGACAGGTAAGGCTAAATATTAGTTCATTTGAAAATTGCTGTTCTCATGAAGTGAAGAATCCTGCTTTAATTTCAATTCCCATTTCCATGCAGTACTCATCATGTCTTCGAGTGTACGTTCAGGGTTCCATCCCAGCCGTGTCTTTGCCTTGTCATTGTTGGCATAGATAGCCATGATGTCTCCGGGGCGTCGGGGACCAATTTCATAATTGAGTTTTACGCCACTTACTTTTTCAAAGGCTTTGATAGCTTCCAGTACGGTAACACCGTTTCCTGTGCCCAGGTTGAATACTTCGCAACCACTGTCATTCCGTTCTTCCTGCAGGTATTTGATGGCAAGGGTATGTGCATGCGCAATGTCACATACATGGATATAATCCCTGACGCAACTGCCATCGCGTGTTGGATAATCATCACCAAAGACCATCATCTTTGGCAATTTGCCAATGGCTGTCTGGGTTATAGCTGGAACCAGGTTTTGGGGTTTGCCAATGGGTAATTCGCCGATCAATGCTGATGGGTGTGCACCCACAGGGTTGAAATAGCGTAAAAGTATGGCCTGCGTATTACTTGCTTTTTGAAATTCTCCCAATATCTGTTCTCCCATTTGCTTGGTATATCCATAGGGTGAAGCAGCTGGTTTGGGTGGAGTTTCTTCCGTTACCATTTGCTGATCTGGCTCACCATATACCGTGCAGGAAGAAGAAAATACAAACCAGGGGATAGAGAATTCCTGGACGCATTTTAATAAGGATATAAGAGAGTAAAGATTATTCTCAAAATACATCAATGGCTTTTCAACTGATTCACCTACCGCCTTGTAGGCTGCAAAATGAATGATGCCGTCAATGTCTTCATTTTCCTGGAAGATGGCAAAAGTGTCGTCGAAATTACATAGGTCAACCTTGTAGTTCTTTATAGTTTTCCCTGTGATCTTTTGTACACCTTCCAACACCGCAGGGTTGGATCTGGAATTATTATCAACGCAGATCACTTCGTAACCGTTCTCAATCAGGTCAACGATAGTATGAGAACCTATATAACCGCAACCTCCCGAAACCAATATTTTTGCCATTTGCGAAAGTTAAGCCGCAAACTTCGGAAATTATGCAAGAAAAAAGCGGACGATGTAAAAAATTCCGGCTGCAAGCACTGCGCTGATAGGGATGGTTAATATCCAGGCCCATAATAAATTTATAGTAACACCCCAGCGTACGGCAGACAGGCGCTTGGTAGCACCAACACCCATAATGGCACCGGTAATGGTATGCGTGGTACTAACAGGAATCTTCAATGCTTCTGTAACAAACAGGGTAATGGCTCCTGCAGTTTCAGCTGCTACACCTTCAAATGGTGTCACCTTGGTTATACGTGTGCCCATGGTCTTAACGATCTTCCATCCACCACTCATGGTTCCCATGGCTATGGCTGAATAACAGGCCAATGGCACCCACCACTCCATATGATTAATATTGTAACGTGAAGGATCACTTGCCACCAGGGCAGCCATGATGATCCCCATAACCTTTTGTGCATCATTACCTCCATGCCCAATGCTGAACGCGGCAGATGATATTAATTGCAGTCGTTTGAACCAAAGGTTTGACTTATGCGCATTCAATGTATTGAGCCAGAAAGTGAATACAGCGAAGACCACCAGGATAAAACAAAGCAATATCCATTTGAAGTTCTTGGTATAAAAGAATGCCTGCCAGAAATAAGTTTTATAATGCGTTTTGCCTGCCAGTTCTTTTGGATCCAGTACTAATTGATCATACAGGAACCACACTACAAAAGCTATGACAAGGATGGATACCAGACGGGGCAGGTAATCTTTCCTGAAGGATAATAAGAACCAAAGGGAAATAATAAAGGCAATGAACATACCTACCAGCGGTGCTACAATTATAAAGCTGGCAGTTTTGATAATGGGATCACTATTAATAGCTCCCCAGCCACCAAAAGCTACACCTGCACCTGCAAATCCACCAATCAGGGTATGGGAAGAAGAAGAGGGAATACCAAACCACCAGGTAAGCAGGTTCCAGATGATAGCTGCTATTAAACCAGAGAGGACTACAATAAGACCTATATGACCCGTAACATATTCAGGTTTTACTGTTTTGGCCACCGTATTGGCTACTCCATGGTCTTTGAATATAAAAAAGGCTGCAAAGTTGAACACCGCAGCCCAAATAACAGCCTGGAAAGGAGTCAAAACCTTGGTAGATACGATAGTAGCAATAGAGTTGGCAGCATCATGAAAGCCATTAATAAAATCAAATATTAAGGCCAGGACTATGATGGAGAGAACGAAACTCATTCAAACGGTTTGAAAATGATTGGGAATATAGAATATATAGAACAAGGCCACATTACCATGGTTGCTATATTTTCAGCTCGCAGTTTGGATTATGCGTATTTGATAATGATTGATTCTATTACATTGGCAGCATCTTCACATTTGTCTGTTGCTGTTTCCATCACCTGGTAGATCTCTCTTTTCTTGATAACCTCTTTGGCATCAGGTTCTGTAGCAAACAACCGCTCAATGCTCATATCAAATATATCGTCGGCCTCATTTTCCAGGCTGTTGATCTTAACCAGCGATTCAGTGATCAGCCGCATGTTTTTCATGGTTCTTAGCTCACCTACAGTATTTCGTACTTCATTGGTGCTTTGAACAATGATCTCAGCCAGTTTGTGAATACCTATATCGTTAGGGTTGACCCTGTAAAAGTTTACTTTCTTGGCTGAAGCAAAGATGAAATCAGCGATGTCATCGAGTGCAGAGGCCAGGTAGTGAATATCTTCCCTGTCAAAAGGAGTGATAAAATTGCGACCCAACTCCGTAAACAGGTTGTGTGTGAGCTCATCATTGGCATGCTCCAGGTCTTCCATTTTTGATATAAGGGTTTGACGCTTATCAAAATCAGACTCTGAAACTACCTGGGTAAGTAAAACACCCATTTGTTTTACATTGTCCGCACTTTTTTCAAAAAGATCATAGAAAACCTTGTTTTTGGGAGCGAGCAATTTTGCGAAAATATTCATATTGACATCTTTTAATGGTCGGGGGCGAAGTTAAGTTCAATTCATTGGGTCGAAATGCTTAACGGAAAATTAATAATAACTTAATATAGAGGTAACAAGCGTTTCATAAATCGTGCTAATTCTCTGTTCACCTCTAAGGATTACATTTTTGATGTAAAAAGCTATAGGCCCATCAATCTATAAGATAAATTTTTACTATTATCACTTTGATTCCTACTTGGATTATCATCGGATGAGGTAACAATTCAGTAACATTCCGTTCATCATTCCTTAATTGTGCGTTAACCTTAGGGTAATATGATAGACCGTGCTTTGCCGCAAATAAGACGGAATGATGTTGCGCATATTAAGTTTACTTTTTTGTTTATCTATTGTTTCAACAACCTACGCGCAGTTCCAGAAGTTAAGCGGTAAAGTGTTGAATGATAAAAATGAACCTGTTGCGGGGGTTACTATTAAAGCCTCAGGAGGTGAAGGGACATCAACCAATGTGGACGGGCAGTTTGAACTGAATCTTACCCCAGGCAAAAAATACGCAGTTCGCTTTAGTGCCATTGGGTATAAGGAAAAGCTGGTCAACGATGTGGAAGTGATCACTGGCCAACTAAATGAATTGAACCTGGTTCTGGAAACAGAAAGCAAGAACCTGAACAACATAGTAATAACGGCAAGCAGTAATTCAAGGAAGGAAACAGTGAATTCACTGATCACTTACCAAAAGAATACAAATACCATAGCACAAGTGGTTTCTGCGGAGGCTATACGCCGTTCCCCTGATAAGAATACAGGTGAAGTTTTAAAAAGAGTACCCGGTACTTCTATACAGGAAGGAAAGTACCTGGTGGTAAGAGGCTTGGCAGACCGGTATAACCAGGCTTTATTAAATGGTGTACTTCTTGGTACCACCGAGCCTGACCGTAAAAGCTTTTCATTCGACATCTTTCCTGCTTCAATCATTGACAATATAATCATCAATAAAGCATTTGTTCCCGAATACCCTGGCGAGTGGGCAGGTGGATTGGTGCAGGTGAATACGAAAGATGTACCTGCAGCTAATTTTTTGAGTATACAGGTAGGCACAGGCTTTAACAGCCAGACCATTGGTAAAGATTTTTATACTTATAAAGGTGGTAAGTATGATTGGTTGGGATTTGATGATGGTACGCGTGGATTGCCTGCAGGTTTTCCTACTTCCAAACAATTTACAGCGCTGTCCAGGCAGGAGCAGGTTGATTATGCAAAAAAAATGGAAAACACCTGGAGCACTCAACCGGTTTCTTCAAAGGTATTGCCCCTGCTCAACACTTCATTTCAATTAAGCGGCGGTATTAATACACACATTGGTAAAAACAAGTTGGGAGGAGTAGTTGCATTGACTTACAACAGGAGCATGCGCAACCTTCAATACAACAACAGCATATTTGTTATCAATGAAGTGGACCAGTCAAACAGAAAGTATGACGCGGTGTCAAGCTTTTCCTATTCCAATCATAAATACAGCCAGGATGTATTATGGGGTGGCCTTGCCAACGTGACCTTGCAATTGGGTAATAACAGCAAGATATCCTCTAAAACACTGGTCAACGTAAATGCCACAGATTATGCCATCGACCGTGTTGGAAAAGACTATGAGGGGGCTGCCGGTAATATAGGTGATAATGTAAGGGCAACAGAACTTGCTTTCAGGTCCAATACTTTCTTTAATACACAATTAACGGGAGACCATAATATTCCATTATTGAAGACCAAACTACATTGGTTTGGAAGCTTTGGTATCCTTGATCAATATGTACCTGATCAGAGAAGAATCCGGTACACACAAAATGGTAATGATGCAACCGGTCCTTATTTATTGGATGTTTCATCTTCTCAAACCTCTCAGGTTTCCGGTAGCCGCTATTTTGGTTTCCTGAATGAATACATCTACACGGGTGGTGGCGATGCAAGTAAAACCTTTAACTGGGGTAGCAACAGTCAAACCATTAAAGGTGGGTACATGGTGCAGGTGAAGGACAGGCTCTTTGATGCCAAGCCATTTGCAGTGTATATTCCTGCGGGAGACAACAAGGCCCTTCGCCAATTGCCTGCTGGCCAGGTGTTTGATCCTGCAAATTTTGGTGATGGCAGTGCCACCAGTAATCTCTTCGCTTTTAATGAGCTGACAGGATCACAATACAGGTATGTAGCCAATTCTATTCTTAACGCGGGTTTCCTCCAGTTAGATAACCAGTTTGCTTCCAGGCTAAGAGCTGTGTGGGGACTTAGGGTCGAAGATTTTGACCAGGTAATAGGCAGTATGAATGCTAAAGACCCCCGCCATGTACATACCCGTGTTACAGATTATTTGCCAGCCCTTAACCTTACCTATAAATTAAACAATACTACCAACCTGCGGTTGTCCGGGTCTCAAACTGTGATACGCCCTGAGTTCAGGGAGCTGAGTGATTTTGCCTTCTTTGATTTTGAGCTGGGTGCTACGGTTACCGGGATCAAGTCATTGCAGCGTACAAAAGTTACGAATGCCGATCTGCGTTATGAGGTATATCCACGGGCAGGTGAATTATTTACCGTCGGTTTGTTTTACAAATATTTTAAAAACCCTATCGAGTTATATTTTAACCAGTCAGGTACCGGTAGTTCCAGCACGTTTAACTATATCAATGCTGATAATGCCAACAGTTTCGGGGCTGAACTGGAAATGCGTAAAAAACTGGACTTCAGCCAGGCACTGCGCAACTTCACTTTCCAAAGTAATATTTCCTACATCTATAACAGGGTGAAATGGGAAAGCGCCAAACTGGACAGGCCAATGCAGGGGCAGAGTCCATATGTGATCAACGCATCCCTGCAATATGATCTGAACCGTTCCGGATTTAATACCACCTTATTGTTTAACCAGATTGGCAGAAGGATACTGTATGTAGGTGGAAATGACATTCCACCGGTATGGGAAGCTCCGAGAGCTTTGCTTGATTTTCAAATTGCTAAAAAAGTGCTGAATAGCAAAGGGGAACTTAAGCTGAATATTTCAGATATCCTGAACCAGAGAGCTGTTTATTATCATGACTTGCAGGACGATGGGAAATATTCAGGCAGTAATGCGGATGCCCTTGCCATTGACCGCAAATATGGAACGAATTACAGTCTCAGTTTTTCCTATAACATCAAATAAAAAAATCTTTAAGAATAAAACATGAAAAAGTTACTGACACTTACCGCAATTATTGGTTTACTGAGCAGCGGTTGCCGCAAGATCGAGATGGATGGTGGAACTACTGTGGTGACACCAACTACCGGCACTGAGAACACGATACTTGAAGGACGCATTACAGAAAACAGGACTCTAAAAGCCAATTATACCTATAAGCTCAGGGGATTGGTGTATGTGACCAACGGTGCTGTTTTAACTATTGAGCCAGGCACAAAAATAGTTGGAGAAACAGGTCAACGCGGTGGATTGATAATTACAAGAAATGCCAAGATCTCTGCTGACGGAACTATAGATAAACCCATAATCTTCACTTCAGAATCTCCTACTCCGCAAAGAGGAGACTGGGCTGGGGTAGTGATATTAGGGAATGCCCCGGTGAACTCGTCTTTCAATGGCGTACAGGGCGTGGGAGAGATTGAAGGCGGCATCAATAATAGCGACGGCCTGGGATTATATGGAGGAACCAACCCTGCAGATAACAGCGGTATTCTCCGCTATGTTCGTATTGAATATGCAGGCTATGCTTTCCTTCCGGATAAGGAGATCAATGGTTTGACCTTTGGTGGTGTAGGTAATCAAACGATAGTGGATTATGTACAGGTATCCTATGCCAACGATGATTCTTTCGAGTGGTTTGGTGGTACAGTGAATTGCAAACACCTCATTTCTTTCAGAACATTAGATGATGACTTTGATACTGACAATGGATTTTCCGGTAAGGTACAGTTTGGAATAGTATTAAGAGATTCATCAGTTGCTGATATTTCCAAAAGCGAAGCATTTGAAAGTGACAATGATGCCAATGGAAGCTCTTTAACACCACAAACATCTGCAGTGTTCTCTAATATTACTGCCCTTGGACCAAAGGCCACCCTGGCCAATACAGGTAACAACCTGTTTGTATGGGGAGCGCAGATCAGGAGAAACTCCACAATCTCAATATTTAATTCCCTGATCATGGGATGGCCCAATGGCTTGTATATCGACGCGACCAAAGGCACACCCACAGATAATAATATACCCGGCAGCTTATTTGTACAAAATACAATCATTGCCGGATCGCCTACGTCAGTTCTGTATGGTGCCAGCACTACTGCCCCCACGGGTGCTACTACTGCCAGTATCAATACCTGGTTCAATACCGCTGCATATGGAAACAGCATTCTTACTAACAATACGGATGTAGGCCTGGCTGCTCCTTTTAATTACACTGCGCCTGATTTTAATCCAACCGCTGGCTCGCCGGCTGCTGCAGGGGGCGTATTTACCCACGCCAAACTCAATGGATTGACAAGTGTAAATTATAAAGGTGCCTGTGCAGTGGGTGATACCTGGTGGAAGAACTGGACCAAATTCATGTAATTCATTTTTATAATTAATTGGTTAAACCATCCCGGGACAAACGGGATGGTTTATTTTTGTTGACCCCATCCATCCCACTATGACTTCGTATAAAAGCTTTTGGACGATATATATTCGAAGGCATGTATTAGCCATAATTTAACCTGTATTTGCTGGCCCAGTTTAAATCTAATATCAATTTTTTATACACCTTTGCTGCCCTAAGCATATACATAAAACCGCACACGTGAAAAACATCCTGATCCTTCTTACTACTTTTCTATGCATCAATGGCTTTGCTCAATCATCCGATAGCCTCAACAAAATTAGACTGCGATTACCTAATGGGTGGAGTCTTACTCCTGTAGGAAAAAAGTTGCCCCTTGGAGATCTGCCCCTGAACATGGTCGTGAGCCCGGATAAAAAACTGGTGGCTGTTACCAATAATGGTCAAAGCTTGCAGATGCTGCAATTGTTTGATGCCAGGAAAGAGAAGCAGTTAGATTGGGTGGAAATGGGTAAGGCCTGGTATGGGCTGGCATTTAGTGCGGATAGTAAATCCCTTTATGCTTCTGGTGGAAATGATAATTGTATCCTTCGCTTTAGTATTGTTAATAATAAACTGCAGTTAAAGGATTCAATCAAACTGGGTAAGCAATGGCCAAATAAGATCTCTCCTGCCGGCATTGCATTAGATGATCCCAGGCAGGAACTATATGTAACCACCAAGGAAGATAATAGTTTGTACGTGGTAGACCTGGTGACCAGCAAAGTGGAACATGTTTATCCATTGAATGGTGAAGGATATAGCTGTATTCTTTCTGCCAACCGCAAACAATTATTTATTAGCTGTTGGGGTTGTGATAAGGTGCTGATCTTTAATACAGAGAAGAAAATATTTGATCAATCTATACCTGTTGGAGATAATCCCAACGAGATGGTTCTTTCCAAAGATGGAAAGTATTTGTTTGTATGTAATGCTAATGATAATTCAGTATCCATTATTGATACCAGGCAATTGAAGGTAGTGGAAACACTCAATGCTGCTTTGTATCCTAATGCACCAAGCGGATCTACTACCAACGGATTGGAATTGAGCAAGGATGGAAAAACTTTATATGCAGCTAATGCTGATAATAATTGTATAGCTGTTTTTGATATAACTGTGCCTGGCCGCAGCAGGTCAAAGGGATTTATTCCTGCAGGATGGTATCCCACCAGCGTAAAACTGGTAGGTGATAAACTCTGGGTAGCAAATGGAAAAGGTTTTTCTTCCATGGCTAATCCTCACGGTCCCAATCCAGTATCTTCTAAAGAAAAAGTGTGGCGGCATGAGGGGGATACTGCCTTGCACAAAGGTGTTCAATATATAGGTGGACTTTTCAAAGGCGGCCTTAGTATTATACCTTCTCCTGGTGCCTGGCAGTTAGCCGAATACACAAAAGCTGTATATGGGAATACACCCTACAGCAGTCAAAAAGAAAAAATGGCAGAGGGTGAAATGCAAAACCCCGTACCTGTATCTGCCCATAAAAGCTCTCCCATAAAACATGTATTCTATGTAATTAAGGAAAATCGCACCTATGACCAGGTATTGGGTGATATGCCTGGTGGTAACGGAGATACATCTCTGGTGTTATTTGGGAAAAACATCACGCCCAATCACCATGCTTTGGCTGACCAATTTGTTTTACTGGATAATTTTTTTGTGGATGCTGAAGTCAGTGCGGATGGTCACAACTGGAGCATGGGTGCTTATGCAACAGATTACCTGGAAAAAACCTGGCCTACAAGCTATGGTAAACGCGGTGGCCATTACGATGCTGAAGGGAAAAGAGCCATTGCCAATAATAAAGCAGGCTTTATCTGGGACCATTGCAAGAAATACGGGATAAGCTATAGGAGCTATGGTGAATTTGCTGATGATTATAAACCTAATATCCCGGCTTTGAAAGACCATTACTGTCCTTACTTCACAGGCTTCAATGGAGAAGTAATGGACACCAGTCGCTTTTACCAATGGAAGAGAGATTTCGATTCTTTGCTGTCCATTCATGCTGTTCCGCAATTCAATACAGTGCGTTTTGGAAATGATCATACCAGTGGTTTAAAGCTGGGAGCTAAATCGCCTTTCGCTATGGTTGCTGATAATGACCTGGCAGTGGGTATGTTCATTGACTATTTAAGCAAATCCTCTATCTGGAAGGAATCTGTTGTTTTTATTTTAGAAGATGATGCGCAAAACGGCGCTGACCATGTAGATGCACACCGAAGCACAGCCTATATAGCAGGAGGATTTGTCAAAAGGAATTTTATTGATCATACGCCCTATACTACTACCTCTGTATTGCGAACCATAGAATTGATCCTGGGTTTACCCCCAATGACACAATATGATGCCGCAGCCATACCAATGTGGAGGTGTTTCAATACAATAGCAGACAGTTCCGGTTTTTCCAGCCTGCCTGCCAATGTTGACCTGCTGCAAAGAAACCTGGTTAAAAATAAATGGCAGGAGCGTTCTGAGACCTTTAACCTTACAAAGGAGGACGCCATTCCTGACCTTGAATTCAATGAGGTCCTATGGCATGCGGTTAAGGGTGAAGGAGTTGCTTTTCCCGGGCCAAAGCGGGCTGCATTTGTTCAATGGTCACAGGATGAAGATGATGAGTAAGAATAGTATGCAGATATAGAAATTGATTATGCATACAGGGTTAGTAATACCATAAATTGACATGATTATTTGAGCTAATGGCAGACCTCGCCACGTAGATTATACAGGTATAAATCCGATTGCCTGTCATTAGCAGGGAAGTTATCTTGCAGGTCCTGCCAATATCCTTTTTAAAGGACCTTTTTCAACCCTTAATCATGTTAAAAAGAACGCGTGTCCTTGTAGTGGACAGTGACCTGCATAATCTTTCCCGGATTTATTTATCGCTTATCCATAAAGGATATAAGGTAGAAGCTTCTGAAGATGGGCTGGAGATCATCCAGCGTATAGAAAGATTTAAGCCATCCATTATGATCATCCATGAGCATACAAGGAATATTACTCCTGAGATCTATTCTTTTATGGAACAAAGCAGGAAACAGATCATCCTTATCAAAGCAAATGATGAGCCCAAACCCTTCAGTTCAAGGCGCTTGCAGGTTGTAAAAATGCCTGAGGATATCAGCTATTTTGACAGAAAAATACGTGAGATACTAAGCCTGGTGGATTAAATACCTAATACATTGTCCTCAGGGCATATTTAATGTCCTTACCTTGGATTATTTACAATTACTGCACGTAGGAATCTCAGCTTTCAGTGGATAATTCAGCGTCGCTGGCCTTTTCTTTGGCCACATGAATGATCTCTTCGGCTACCTGGTGTATCTGTTTCAGCCGTTGATAGTTGACAGAATAAAATATGAATTTACCCTGTCTTTCGGTTAAGACAAAACCTGCTTTTCTGAGAATGGCCAGGTGTTGGGAAGCTACAGACTGTTCAAGCCTGAGTTTAATAAAGACTTCCGTAACAGTCATACGTACATTCTGGTGCAGTAACTGGAGAATTTGCCGCCTTAGTGGGTGATTGACAGCCCTGAAGATTAAAGCAGCTTTTTTGATTTGAATGACCTCAATAATGAGCTCATTTTCGTTAGATGTTTGCATTTTGGTGCGTTAAGCTATAGTAAGATAGAAAATCTTTATGATATATATCATAATTTTCGGCAGGAAGGCGATTTATTCCGTTAATTAGGAATCTTCAGGAACTTATAAATGAAAAAAGTTTATACCTGCCTGTAAGATATAAATAAAAAAAAAGCCCCCGGCATTTGCAGGGGGCCAGTAATATAACCAGGACGATTATTTCACATTAAAACTAATGACCCTGTCTCCCCAAAGCAAAGAAACCTTGCCAGATTCATCAATCTTGTAAGTTAGTTTTTCCTGTGAAGTAGAGGATGTTCCAGGCTTAACTTTTACCTGGAGCGCATCCTGATCTTTATTTTTATCATGGTCAAAAGCTCCCCAGGTTTTCCAGACTTTATTGAAGATGATCGTATAATCAGTTCCATTATCCATCATGAAAAGCGCATATTTTCCTGCAGGCAATGATTGACCTTCAACTTTTACATCTTTATTGGTTTCGAAAACCGTGGCTTCATTGGCCCCTGCACGCCATAATTCTCCCTGTTTAGGCTCCACATCTTTTCCAATAGTCCTTCCTTTTAATGAAGGTTGGCTGTAATCAATGCTGATGGTAGCACCTGATTTTATCTTTTGGGTAACCTTTGCAGGAGGGCTGGGACGTTTGGTTTTATCCTCCTGGGCTTTTACAGAAGCCGAAATAAATAACGCAGTACTTAATAAAGCAAGTGAGAAAATACTTTTCATAGCAAAGTTTTTATATAGGAAAGTTAAGTACAGTAAAGCAGAAATAGAGATTAAATTCTGTTTGATACATGTAAGGTCAAAATTCATACTTGACAGGTACACTGGTATTCTATGATCGGGGCAATGTATAAATCCAGGCGGCCACCTTTATTGATTCTTTTCTATGATCTTTTCTGCCAGGTTTTCATCATCAATGCCATCGGGAATGAAAAAAACAATGGCCGCTCCAATAAAACAGGCATACGAAATGTATATGCTTATGTAAGCAAGCGGAATGGACACCAGGTATACAAAAGCTACTATATATGATTTGGTTTTTGCTTTTATAGAAACAACCCTGATCTTTTTATTCATGGCCCTGTCCTCTGACTTATGAACTAATTCTTTCTTAATAGTATAAGACCGCATAAATGCAAAGGCTACGGTTGTCATTAACATTACAAAACCATACACTGCTAACGATTCCGAAAGCCGGGGGTTGGCACCAACTACTGCAGTTGTTATGGGTATTAGGCTCATCCAGAAAAGAAAGATCAAATTCAGCCACAGTAGCTTTTCGTCAGTTCTTTTTAATAAATGGAACATATGGTGGTGATGGATCCAAAAGATACCGATCATCATAAAACTAAAAGCATAGGAAACAAAATAGGGTATGATCTGAACGAGGTAATGGCGCATCCCCCATTCAGTATCTTCGTGTTTAAAGTCGGGAAGCTTTAAAGCTAATACCATGATGGTAATGATTATGGCTATGACACCATCACTAAACGTTTCTACCCTGGTTGTGCCGATCTTCATGCATACAGTACTTTAAGTCTGCTGCTTCATACCAGTTAATAATCATGCCATTGCTGAGGCACATCACGTTATTAAGGCAATTCAATCTTTCTTTTTAACACTTCATCTCCTTGACTCTTTACTTCAATCGATGGTTTTATTTTCTTGCTGCTTTAAATAAAACGTTTATGAGAAAGATATTATTTACACTTTTATTGGCAGCGCCTTCAGCGAGCTACCTGGCTGCCCAATCTTTGCCAACTTCCGCTGATTTCAAAAAGCAAATGGATAATTACAAACCAAAGCTTGGAATAAAGGTTGGCTATAACTGGTCATACATTACAGGCAATGCGGAAGGATTAAAGAAAAACAACAATAATGGCTTTATGATAGGTGCATTTTATGCACCAGCATCAAAAGGCATGGGTTACCGCTCCGAGATCATCTTCTCCAGGCAGGGGTACACATTTGATAATGGCGGAAAGAACACTGATGTTCAAAATGACTACATCTACCTTCCCCAGTTAACCACTTTTACCATTGCCAAAGTTTTGCAATTGCAGGCCGGAGCACAAATTGGTTATTTATTAAAATCAAGGACTACTACCAATTCAAAGGATAGTTCCGTTACAGACCTGATGAATCGATTTGATTACGGCTTCGTAGGTGGAGTGGAAATATTCCCCTTCAAAGGATTATTGATAGGTGGGCGGTATAACCTCGGGTTGGGAAAACTTTATAAGAAGATGTACAGCGAGCCTTCGCCCTTTCCACTGCCTTTTAATCCTGAGACAACTGATTTTAAAAACGGATTGGTTCAATTATATGTAGGCTATCGGTTTTAATAAATCTTTAAGGTTGGCAAGGGTGGATGACTTTAGGCGAAAGTTAAATGATCATTCAATTTCTGCCCTTGCTTCCTTTCTTGAATTGATAGTAAATCCAATAGTGGTTCCAACACCTTCCTTGCTTCTGACATGAAGCGTGTGTCCATGAGCCTCGATGATATGCTTGCAGATAGCAAGGCCCAGCCCGGTACCTGTAGCGTCTTTATTACGTCCTTCCGTGGTGCGGTAAAAACGTTCAAATATCCTGTCCAGGTATTTCTCCGGAATGCCAATCCCATCATCACTTATTTCTACCAGTATGTTTTTACCATCTGTGTCGTACATGCTGGCTACCACTGATCCATCACTTTTGCCATACTTGATTGCATTGTCTACAAGATTCAGGATCACATGTCGCAGCTTTTCTTTGTCTGCATATACTACCAATGGTTTTTCGCAGCCTTTTTTAATGGAAAAGGAAATGTTTTTTTGTTCCGCTTTCCAGGAAAGACTTTCAAAAACTTCCCTCACGAGGTCCTGTACAACAAATGATTGTTTGAATAGTTTGATCTCTCCTCTTTCAAGTTTAGATATCTCATCCAGGTCTCGGATGAGGGATACCAATCTTTCTACGTTCTTTGCGGCTTTTTCCAGGAAACGTTTGTTGACCTCGGGATTTTCCATTGCGCCCTGTAAAAGGGTATCCACATAACCCTGGATGGCAAATACCGGGGTTTTAAATTCATGGGAAAGATTTTGCAGGAATTCCTTGCGAAAGACTTCGTTATTTTTTAAGATTTCAATTTCACGGCTTCGCTGTTCTGCCCAGTCTTCCACATCTTCTCTTACTTCATCAATACTTTTTTTAGGAAGGATATACTTGTAGTACATCTCTTCTTTCTTGGTAGCCTTTGTTTGATTGATGAATTTATAGATCAGTTTTATTTTACGGAAGATGAAATTTTGGATGATAGAGAAAATAAGAAAATAACTCCCGGTAAAAATGATGACAAAGGCTACCAGCCCATCCATCCAATCTTGTTGCAGCACATAAATTCCAATACTGATCGGAATGGATAGTATGAGAGCAGTTAAAGCGGAAAGCTGTTGAGGTGAAAGATTTTTTTTATCAAACATGGTTTAAAATAATAACTGCCCGGGCTGTTACATTAATTCAAACTTATAACCAACGCCTTTGACGGTGGTAATGCAGTCAACTCCAAGTTTTTGCCTGATCTTGCGTATATGCACATCGATCGTTCTGTCGCCAACTATTACATCATTTCCCCACACCTGGCTAAGGATCTCATTGCGCAGAAATACGCGGCCGGGTTTAGTAGCCAGCAGGTATAATAATTCAAATTCCTTTTTGGCCAGTACGATATCTTTTCCATCATATTCCACCAGGAACTTCTCAGGGTCTATGATCAGGTTGTCAACAGTGATAATGTTATGTTCGGGCTTTTTGATGCGCCTGAATAAGGCATTGACCTTGCTTACAAATACATTAGGGCTTACCGGCTTAGTCACATAATCATCAGCGCCTGTGCTGAATCCTTTCAATTGGGTGGCTTCGTCGCTTAAGGCTGTCAGAAACATGATCAGCGTGTCTTTATATTGAGCCTGAGCCCTGAGCAGCTCGCAAACCTCCATTCCATTCTTTTTAGGCATCATCATGTCCAGCACTATCAATTCAGGCTGCGTCAATTTCGCTTTATCCAGCGCCTCATCTCCGTCTTTGGCTGTGATCACTGAATAACCTTCTTTTTCAAGGTTGTATTTTAAGATCTCAATAATATCCGGTTCATCATCAGCGATCAATACTTTTCTACCCTTACCATCCATGGGCTTATATGTTTAGGCAAACCTACAGGAATTGGGATTATTTGGCTTTACTTAATGCTTTTGGTAACAAATACTTAATGATAAATTAATGAAATGGCTGCTACCAATACACCCTCTGCAACGTAAATGCTTTATTATCTGTCTTTTAAGAATTGTGAATCCTTAACCGGGCTTTAAATGTTCGGGTATTAAATTTGTACTATGAGGCGCATGGTTCTAACCTTACGATTACTATTGACAAGCTTTCCGATCCTGATGAGCTTGATTTCCTTTTCCCAAACTGATAAAACATGTAAACCTCCAATTGGCAGGGCTTTATGGCATGACCGTATTGACAGGGAACAAAGGAATGCTTTAAAAGCAGATGGAAAGGCCGACCAGGTGTTCTATACAGGTACAAATGAGGATATTAATTACTATGTAACCCAGGCCCTGGTGCACAGAATAGATGGTATTCAATGTAAAATAGAAAGCGATAGCTTATTGGGTGACCAAAAGAAAAAAGGTTATTTGCTGGGAGTGGAAAGGATCCTGAAAAGTTTTACCTCAGGCTTCAGAAACCGCCAGTTTACACCTTCCCGCCTGCCAACCTTGCTCGATGCCTTCGAGCTTGCCATGGAAAAGGACAAAAAAGGTGAATCTATAGAACCAGTGATAGAAGAAAATGCTTACGAGGTGAGTAAGGTCCTTGTAGGATGCCAGGCTTTTGACCGTAACCCGGGTATTAAAAACGCTGAGAACATTTTACTCCTTAAATATTGTACGCTTCATCCTGATAAGGTATTTATTACTTTGAAAGACAATCCCGATGTTCCTTTCCGCGATAGTCTTATAAAGCTTGCCGGATACAAGAACCCCAGGTACCTGTATGATTTTGCAGCAGCAAACAACCGTTTGGGTTATGCCATTAGAAAAATAGATGATCCCTTTATTCAGACGGTTTCTAAAATGGCAACGAGCGGCGGAAGCGGACAGTTATATTTTCCCTTCCTGGATAACCTGATTAAGGGTAAGATGAAGCTGAGTGATATCGATGCTGTAAAATCTGATGATGCCAAATATTACAAGCTGCTGGTTAAAACCAGGATGGAATATGTGCAGCGCACATTAGAAGGTGAGAAGATACTGGAAATGGAATCCCTTTCAAAAATGATGGAAAAGAAAGGGAATGAAGTGTATACAAAAGAGATCAATGCATTGCATGAGTCGCCTGATGCTGTGCGCTTTAAAATTTTGTACACACTGACACCACAGGAATTGTATTACCTGGTCATTGCCGGTGAAACAGAATTGTACACCTCCAGTTATGTGAAAGGCATTTACCCGATCATGATGCAGAAGATCGGCAACAAGGGGGATTCACTCCTGATGAGTGTTGGATTTGACAGGTTCAAGAAGTTTATAAAAATGGCGGCAGGTTACAATACCTTATCCGACTTTTTAAACACTTTCCCGGATAAAAAGCAGGCGCAGGTGCTGATGACAGCCTTTGTAAACAACCTGGAGAAATCTGAGGGACTCGAGGATGGGGTGGATGTAGCAGATTCCTATGCAAGTATCCAGGAAACCATCAAACCAGTGGCTGCGGACATGTTAAGTAATGTCAGGTTGAATTATGACCGCAATGTGGCTGCTGGTAATAAAAGAGGCATGGTGATCTATAACCTGTTGAACAAATTGTTCCGTTCTTCTTCAGATAGTTCGGTCAACCTTTCCCAGGAGTTTGGTATACCGCCGGTGTATTCAGTAAGCTATGAATCATTGGTAACGGATTCAGCCCATGAAGTGGTAACACAGGTTTTCTTCTATGGGGATGAAGACGGCAGGATGAACTATTCACGCTTTACACCTCAATTTTCCAATGGCAACTGGAAAAAGATACAGGACAATAAATACTGGATCGCTTTTGCTTCCACCAAAGGAAAGCCTATCGTGATCTATGCCAATAAACCCCTTGATGAACAGTCAGGAGAATTGGATAAGGCACAGGAAAGTTTAAATAATTACCTGGCCTCAAAAAGTATTGAACCTACGATAGTAGTACACAGGGGACATAGTTATTATGCACCATATACCATTCAACAAATCCAGCCGGCAGCCAAGATCGTTTTTCTTGGATCCTGCGGGGGCTACCACCTGATACATGATGTTTTGGCTCATGCTCCGGACGCTCATATCATTGCATCCAAACAAATAGGAAAACAGGTGATCAATCAGCCTTTTATGGACTTGCTCAATGAGAAGCTGCGTGTGGGATCAAATGTTGACTGGATGCCCTTCTGGACAGAGTTCAGGGCAAAGGCAGGAAAAGTTGAAGGATTTGATGATTACATCCCGCCTTATAAAAACCTGGGTGCTATATTCATAAAGGCATATAAAATTGCTATGGGCGATGAGGGTGATGATTAATTCCGTTGAGTATGGTCTTAATAAATAACTGGTATTAAATAAGGTAATGAAGTAAGTTTTTGATGAATGGAAAGCGCCCATTCACCATTGCTTTTTTCTTTCCTTCTAACTTTACCGTAAAGATTGACACTTGAGCACAGCTAAAAAGACGTTTGATATTGCACTGCTGAAAAGGGTTTTACAGTTTACCAGACCATACAGGAAGGTGTTTATAGGCTCCATTGCAATGGCTGTTCTTTTAGCCGCTTTTACACCTGTTCGTCCTTTCCTGATTCAATATACTGTTGATAAATTCATTGGAGGCAAGAAACTGGACTGGGTCATTTATATTACAGTGATCCAGGTTGTTTTCCTTTTAGTGGAAACCGGATTTCGCTTTTACTTTTCCTATATCACCACCTGGCTGGGCCAGGCAGTGGTGAAGGATATGAGAACTAAAGTGTTTAAGAAAGTGGTCAATCTTAACCTGCGCCAGTTTGACCGAACACCTATCGGCACATTGACCACACGTACCGTCGATGATATTGAACGAATCAATGATATATTCTCAGATGGCCTGATCCCTATTATTGCGGATCTCCTCTCCATATTGTGCGTGCTAGGTATTATGTTCTGGACCGATTGGAAACTTACACTGGTATGTCTCATACCTTTTCCTATTATCATTTTAGCTACCTATTATTTTAAGGAAAGTGTGAATCGTTCATTCCATAGGGTGAGGAATGCGGTTTCTCATTTGAATGCATTTGTACAGGAGCATATTACTGGGATGTACATTGTACAGTCTTTTGCTGCTGAAAAAAGGGAAGCAGATAAGTTCAGGGAGATCAATAAGGAGCACAGGGATGCCAACATCAAAGCCATTTTCGCTTATTCCGTATTCTTTCCCATTGTGGAAATTGTGCTCGCCCTTTCCATGGGACTGATAGTTTGGTTCACCGCCCGTGAAGCACTTTCATTGCAGGTAAGCCAATATGGAAAAGTAACTGCCTTTATTCTTTACCTGAACCTGATCTTCCGGCCTCTCAGGGTTATAGCCGATAAGTTCAATGTGTTACAAATGGGAATGATAGCCAGTGAAAGGGTATTCAAAGTGCTGGATAATGAAGATTTCCTGGCACCATCACCAAAAGAGGCTATTGCTATTATCCCTAATAAGGGGAAAGTGGAATTTGATCATGTTTGGTTTGGCTACGATGAAAGCCATCCTGTATTGAAGGATGTTTCCTTTACTGCACTCCCAGGTCAGACCATTGCAATAGTAGGACATACCGGAAGTGGTAAGACCACGATCATAAGCCTGCTAAACAGGTTGTACGAAGTCAATAAAGGAGAGATCCGTATTGATGATATCCCGGTGGATAAATACAAGCTTGATATTCTCAGGAAAAGTATTGGGGTAGTGCTCCAGGATGTATTCCTTTTCTCCGGCTCCGTAATGGATAATATTACCCTCATGAATCCTGAAATCCCCAGGGAAAAAGTCATTGAAGCTGCAAAACTCATTGGAATGCACGATTTTATCATGCAATTGCCGGGTGGCTATGACTACAATGTAATGGAGAGGGGGGCAACTCTATCCGTGGGTCAACGCCAATTATTATCCTTTATCAGGGCATTACTATATAATCCTACTGTTTTGATCCTCGATGAGGCTACTTCTTCAGTGGATACGGAAAGTGAGCAGATGATAGAACATGCTATCGATACCCTGATTGCCGATAGAACTTCCATTGTCATTGCCCACAGGCTCTCAACCATTCAAAGAGCTGATAATATCATTGTCCTTGATAAAGGCGAGATCAAGGAAGTGGGTAATCACGGTGAACTGTTGGAAAAAGGCGGATTCTATTCAAAACTTTACCAGATGCAGTTTGAAACCAAGGCCGTTTCCGTTTAATGTGATAAAGGGTATTTTATTAAACTCCTCAAATAGCGTTCTTGCCCTTTAGGTAGTCCCCTGTGCAGGGCTACACAATATTAATCCTGTATTGCAGTTTATAACAAGTTGAGAGCCATGCCTGAAGGGGCTATATTAAAATTAATTGTAGATTAGATAAAATTTGCTAACTGTTTATGCAGCGTATTGTAATCACCCTTATCACCTTCCTTTTTTTGATTTCCTGCCAGAAAGAAGTGAGTCTTGAAGCAGGCAAACCTTCCTCCGGATCCCTGCAGGATAATGGAGGGGATTGTCTTCCTAAATTGGTTGGCGGAACATTCGAAGCTAATAAAGCACTGACTGATAGTAATTATATAGATGTTACGCTGTCTGTTTCCTTAACAGGAACCTATCGTATTTACAGTGATACCGTGAATGGTTATTATTTTGCCGGGTCAGGAAGCTTTGGCAACCCTGGCACCAATACTGTCAGATTGAGAGGAGTTGGAAAGCCTGTTTCAGAAGGTAATGACCTCTTTACTATTTATTATGATAGTAGTTTTTGTTCCATCCAGGTTCCCGTTGTGCCGGCAGGAACACAACCAGCCACGGGTGACCATTTCATTCTTACCGATAATAGTTGGTGGAGCTATGCCACACCCATCCAGGGAGATACATTGAAAAGGACGATTGTGGGCTCTGCCACGGCTGCAGGTGTCACTTACAAAGTGTTAAAAGAAAAGAACGGGACTAACGTATATGATGATTCCCTTTATGTACGCAAAAGCGGTAATAACTATTACGAACTCAATTATTCTGACTATTACAGCAGCTTTTACTTCGATACCCCGGTTCTTGACAGCCTGCTATTTTTAAAAGAAGGACTTGTCACAGGCGATACCTGGACCTCCAGCGAATATACCGGAACGGTAGGCGGAGTGGACACTAAGCTTAAATATCTCTTTAACGTTATCAATGCCAATGCTACAGTAAGTTATAACGGGCGCACCTATACCAATGTGTACCAGGTCAGTATGAAAGCCCAGAAAAGTGAAAACGGAGGTGCATACACTAATGATGTAACCTGGACCAATTATTATGCTCCGGGGGTTGGATGGATATACCAGAAATACGATGATGGCACACAGGCATTTGAGTTGCCCATACGCTATTTCAAGGTTTTCTAAGCATGTCTTTTCACTGCTTTTTTAACAGCTATAAGCTGCTATAATTATCTTAAATAAGCCTTCAATTTTGGTGCTGCTCCCTTATCTTTGCGCCAAATTTCGGGTATACTATGCTCATTGGACGTGTCAAATGCTTATTGGTAGCGGCTTTCAGCGTTTTAGCCCTCACTTTTTCTACATCTGTTTTTGCCCAGGAAGGTCATGTTACTCATGGCGAAGCTGAGCATGTGGAAAAGTTGGATGCTGCTAAAGTGATTATGGAGCACATAATGGATAACCATGAATATCATTTTGCTGAAATTAATGGTCATCCAATCAGCATTCCTTTGCCTGTGATCCTGTATTCTCCGCAGCGTGGATTGGATGTATTCATGTCCTCAAAACTGGAACATGGTCACACTGTTTATAATGGTTATAAACTGGAGGAAGGGAAAATAGTTCCTGTGAATGCCAATGGGTCTGTAGATGAAGGTGTAAAAGTTTATGATTTTTCTCTTACCCGGTTCGTGGTTCAATTATTTCTTTCTGCCATCTTGTTGATTGTTATCATGACCAATGTAGCAAAGGCCTACCAAAAAAGAGGCAACCAGGCACCGACAGGGTTTCAGAATGCAGTGGAGCCTGTCATCACATTCATTCGTGATGAAGTAGGAAAACCAAACCTGGGAACTAAATACCAGAAGTACATGCCGTACCTGCTTACGGTTTTCTTTTTTATTTTGATCAATAACCTATTGGGCCTGATTCCGGGATCAGCCAATGTTACCGGTAATATTTCTTTTACCATGGTGCTGGCATTCATTTCCATGGTTGTCATTTTATTAAGTACCAATAGTCATTTTTGGGGTCATATTTTCTGGCCTCCGGGAGTTCCCTTCCTGGTAAAGCTTATCCTGATCCCGGTGGAGTTTGCCGGTGTTTTTATCAAGCCTATGGCATTGATGATACGTCTTTTTGCCAATATGGTGGCAGGGCATATCGTGATCATTTGTTTCATATCGCTGATATTCATTTTCGGAGCTATGAATACTGTGGCAGGTGTTGGTTTTTCACCTGTTTCACTGGCCTTTACGGTTTTCATTTACCTGATTGAAATACTGGTAGCATTTATCCAGGCCTTCATTTTCGCAAACCTGACTGCTGTATTTATCGGCCAGGCTTTTGAAACAGGCCATGATAAAGCCCACCCTCATGATCCTCATCCTACGCATAACAGGGATGAGAAAGAATTTGCCTTATAATTTTTTTTATAATAAACAAAAACAAACAGTATGTCTTTAATGAATCTTTTGTTGCAGGTTGGAACTGAAGCAGCTCAAACAGTGGTAGATGTTTCTAAATCACATTTGGGTGGTGCTATCGGTGCTGGTTTGGCAGCTATCGGTGCCGGTATTGGTATCGGTCAGATCGGTCGCGGTGCAGTTGAATCAATTGCCCGTCAACCAGAAGCAGCTAATGACATTCGTGCCAACATGATCCTGACTGCTGCCTTCGTAGAAGGGGTTGCCCTTTTCGCAGTTATCGCAGGTATCCTGGCTGTATTGAAATAATACAGGCACAAAATGATTACTGCATCTTAAGCACAGGGCGGCGGATGCAGTAATTCAATTTCAGGCAGTTAGAATTGATAGCTTGCTGCCGGTAAAAAATGACTTAATTATCAAATTTTCAAATTAGTATATGCAACTGTTATTACCAGGTATCGGATTGATCTTTTGGACATTAATTGCCTTTTTGGTAGTGTTCCTTATCCTGAGAAAATTTGCCTGGAAACCCATTCTTTCTTCCCTTAATGACAGGGAAAAAACGATTGCAGATTCACTGGAAACTGCTGAAAGGGTAAAAAGAGAAATGGCCCAGTTGAAGAATGAGAACGAAGAGATGATGGCCAAAGCCCGTGAAGAAAGAGGTGTAATGCTGAAAGAAGCAAGAGAAACAAAAGACAAGTTGATCAGCGAAGCAAAAGAGCAGGCTAAGATTGAGGCCAACAAGATCATTGCCGAAGCCCAGGTTCAGATCAATGCCCAGAAAATGGCAGCACTGACAGAAGTTAAGAACCAGGTAGGTAAAATGGTAGTGGAAGTGGCTGAGAAAGTGTTACGTAAGGAATTGAGTTCTCCTGCAGCACAGGAAGCGCATATCAAAGACCTGGTGAACGAAGTAAACTTAAGTTAGTTGGATTCGATGACCTGTTGTTTTGAAATAGCAACATACCAGGTCAGGAACACAAGATCAGAACATTAGCAAATTGACAAACAGAATAAATGCCTAATCCACGCTTAGCAACAAGATACGCAAAGTCAATTCTGGACCTGGCCATTGAAAAGGGCCAACTGGAAGAGGTGTATGCCGATATGCAATACCTGCAGTTGTTGAACAATAGCAGCCGCGAGTTCTTAAACCTGCTTCGAAGTCCTATCGTTGCTTCAGATAAAAAGCAAAGCGCGGTAGATGCTGTTACCGCAGGAAAGATCAGCGTGATAACCACTTCCTTTACGCGGTTATTGATTACAAAGGGTAGGGAGGCGGAATTGCCTGAGATCATAACTGCCTTTATCACTCAATACAAAGAGTACAAAGGCATACATACAGTGAAGTTGACCACTGCTGCCCCTGTTAGTGAAGAAGTTAAAAATTCCATAGTTGCCCAGGTAAGGAAAACAAGTAACATGGAAAATATCGAATTGGAAACAAAGGTTGATCCAAAGCTCATTGGTGGATTTGTGTTGCAGGCTGGTGACAAACTGGTTGATGCCAGTATTGCCACAGACCTGAAGGAGATAGCCCGTGACTTTGAGAACAATGATTTCATTTATAAAGTAAGATAATAGGCCTTGACCTTTATGGTCGGTAGCTACAAAAACATATAAAAACTAAAGCAAAATTTTAAACTGATAATATGCCAGAAATAAAACCAGATGAAATAAGTGCCATATTACGCCAGCAGCTAAGCGGGTTCACCGCCGGAGCTAACCTGGAAGAAGTAGGCACCGTATTACAGATCGGAGATGGTATTGCCCGTGTTTATGGTTTAGGTAATGTTCGCGCAGGTGAACTGGTGAAATTCGAGAACGGTGTAGAGGGAATTGCCCTGAACCTGGAAGAAGATAATGTGGGTGTGGTATTAATGGGTGACACAGGTACGCTCAATGAAGGATCCCAGGTAAAACGTACCGGGCAGATCGCATCTATCAGGGTAGGTGAAGGTATGGCGGGACGTGTGGTGAATACCCTTGGGGAACCGATTGACGGTAAAGGCCCGATTGAAGGTGAGCGTTATGAAATGCCCCTGGAGCGTAAAGCACCTGGAGTAATTTATCGCGAACCGGTAAAAGAACCATTGCAGACAGGTATCAAGGCTATTGACGCCATGATCCCTATTGGTCGTGGTCAACGTGAGTTGGTTATTGGTGATCGCCAGACGGGTAAAACTGCCATCTGTATCGATACTATCATCAACCAGAAAGAATTTTTTGATGCAGGGCAACCTGTTTATTGTATATATGTAGCTATTGGTCAGAAAGCATCAACCATTGCAGGTGTGATGAAGACTTTGCAGGATGCAGGTGCCATGGCTTACACAACGATCGTAGCAGCCTCCGCTTCTGATCCGGCACCTTTGCAGTTCTATGCTCCATTTGCTGGTGCTGCTATTGGTGAATTCTTCCGTGATACCGGTCGCCCGGCATTGATTATTTATGATGATCTTTCCAAACAGGCCGTAGCATACCGTGAGGTTTCACTTTTATTACGTCGTCCCCCAGGCCGTGAGGCTTATCCTGGAGATGTATTCTATTTGCATAGCCGTTTGCTGGAAAGAGCTGCAAAGATCATCGCGAATGATTCAGTAGCCAGGCAGATGAATGATCTCCCTGAATCTATTCGTCCATTGGTAAAGGGTGGTGGTTCTCTTACAGCCCTGCCGATTATTGAAACACAGGCTGGTGACGTATCAGCCTATATCCCAACCAATGTGATCTCTATCACAGATGGCCAGATATTCCTTGAGTCCAACCTTTTCAACGCAGGTATCCGCCCGGCGATCAACGTGGGTATCTCTGTAAGCCGCGTGGGTGGTAACGCTCAGACCAAATCGATGAAGAAAGTGGCTGGTACCTTAAAGCTTGACCAGGCTTTATACCGTGAAATGGAAGCTTTCTCTAAGTTTGGAGGTGACCTTGATGCTGCTACAAAGGTGGTATTGGATAAAGGTGCCCGTAACGTGGAAATCCTGAAGCAACCTCAATATTCTCCAATGCCGGTTGAAAAGCAGGTAGCTATAATTTACCTGGGTACACAGGGATTGTTGCGTAATGTAGCAGTAAGGAAAGTAAATGAGTTTCAGGACCATTTCTTAATGGAAATGGAAAACAAACTTCCTGAAGTATTGGCTGCATTTAAGAAAGGAGCTTTACCAGATGATGGCGTTCAAAAAATGGTGGAGTTAGCCAATGGCCTGATCCCACAATACAAATAAGTATTTCATTTTCAATAGAAAAGCGGCTCTCGAGCCGCTTTTTTTGTGCCTGCAAATAGTTGAAAAGCAAATCTTTTAAGAAAAAACCCTTAGAATTAATTTGGTTTATATTATAAACTACTTTACGTTTGTGGGGCAATCGACAATTATGAGAAAGATCTTAGCCTTGGGTATTTTCCTTTTCACAATACATACCCTTACTGCACAAACCCTTATAAAAGGAACCGTAAAAGATGTTAAAGACCATCCCCTGGCTGGAGCCACTATAGCTATCAAAGACAGTTATGATGGAGGTACTTCGGATTCTTCAGGTAATTTTTCATTCAGAACGTATGAAAAAGGTGATCAAATTCTTTTGGTTACAGCCATTGGTTATAAAGGATGGGAGCAAAAAATAGCGGTTAAAGACTCCACTCTACATTTCGGAATTAATCTAAAAGAAGAGATCAATGAAATGAAAGCCGTAGTGATCACTGCAGGCTCATTTGAAGCCAGTGATAAAAAAAGGACCACTGTACTGAATTCAATTGATATAGTCACCACAGCCAGTGCCAATGCAGATATTACAGGAGCTATCAAAACCCTCCCCGGTGCCCAGCAGGTTGGCGAAAGCGAAGGCCTTTTTGTAAGAGGTGGCACTGCTTCAGAAACTAAAACCTATATAGACGGAACCCTCGTCAACAATTTCTTTTATACCAGTGTGCCAAACATCGCCCAGAGAGGTCGGTTCTCCCCATTCATTTTTAAAGGCACTGTATTTAGCGCAGGGGGATATTCCGCTTTATATGGACAGGCCCTGTCTTCTGCTTTGATACTGGAATCAATAGATCTGCCAGATAGAAGCAGCGCTAATATTAGCATTTCACCAATTGGAGGTGCTGTAGGGATTCAAAAGCTGTCTAAAGATAAAAAGTCTTCATGGGGGGCTAATTATGGGTATACGAATATTGTATTAGCCTACAAGGTTTTAAATCCAAGGGTAGACTATTATCATATGCCTGAATTTCACACAGGGGATGCCAACTTTCGTATTAAAACTTCCGCCTCAGGCATCTTAAAATACTATGGCTATTTTAGCCAGAATCAATTGGCAGTCCGGAATCCAAGCCTTGACTCACTCGGGTATAAAGATGCATTCCGGTTAAAGAATTTCAATATCTACCACAACCTGGCATATAGGGAAAATATTGGCGCTTACTGGAAGTTCAATGGTGGTGTTTCATTTACTAACAATAAGGACAATATAGAAGGAAGTATGGAAGATGCAAGCAATAAGCCGGTCGTCTTGCAAGGCCTTGAATACAAAAACTTTCATTTAGATGCCCATGGAAATTATTTCAATGCCAAGGCTGTATTTGAAAGAAGGCTGAGAGGCCTGAGCGCTATAAGATTCGGATCTGAATATAATTACAGTAATGACAAGGCTGACTATACATTGTATAACGGGAATAAATATCCGAATAATATAAAGGAAAACCTTGTATCTGGTTTTGCAGAAGCAGATATATACCTTACCAATGACCTTGCTGCCAAACTGGGCAGCCGGCTTGAGCATTCATCTCTTTTAAATAAATACAATCTTGCCCCCCGTGCTTCTCTGGCATATAAAGTAGGAAAGGACGCGCAGGCTTCCCTGGCCTATGGCATATTCTACCAAAATCCTGAAAGAAGGTACCTGCCCTCTTTCAATGATCTTACATTCTCAAAAGCCACTCATTACATAGCCCAGTACCAGAAGGTTACGAGCCTGACAACATTCAGGGTGGAGGCTTTTTATAAAAAATATGATGACCTGATCAAAACCTCTGTAAGCAATAACCAGGAGAGTGCAACTTCCAACCAGGGCTTTGGATATGCCAGGGGTGTGGAGTTTTTCTGGAGAGATAAAAAGACCGTAAAGAATTTTGATTACTGGATTTCTTATTCTTACCTCGATACCAAAAGGGATTTTTTGAACTTTCCTGGTGAGATGGAACCCAATTTTGCCGCGAAGCATACAACTAACTTAGTATTGAAGAAATTTGTCAGCGGCATGCGAACGCAATTCAATGCCAATTACCAGTTTGCTTCCGGCAGGCCTTACTACAATATCCGGTACGACAATACAAACAATAAATATAACATCTTCGATAAGGGAAGGACAAAGGATTTCAATAGTGTAAGCCTCAGTGTGAATTACCTGCCTAATATATTTAAGAAAGGTGCCAACCAGTTTACAGTATTTGTATTTTCTGTTACCAATGTCCTGGGTAGCAACCAGGTGTTTGGTTACAATTATTCGTACAATGGTATGCGCAAGCAGGCAATCATTCCGCCAACAAAAACATTTGTTTACCTGGGTGTCTTTCTAAGTTTTGGAGTGGACAGGTCACAGGAGGTGATCAACAGTAATCTATAAATTTTCTATAACAGCAATCTTGAAATTATAACCGATAACTTTAAAACAAGTAATATGAAAAAAGTCTTCTTCACAGTCTTAGCCTCTTTTTTACTCCTTGCCTCGTTTGCACAAAGCGATAAGTACCACAATGCCATGCTGCCAAAAGTTGTAGCCATGGATACTACGCATAATATTGACGTGATCAAAGACCTGGCAGGTTCTTTTGAACGCATCGGCGATGCAGAAAAAACGCAGTGGCTGCCTTATTACTATGCAGCTCTTGCAAATGTTAATACAGGATATATGTTATCTATGGGTAAAATGGGGGGGCTTGTAGATCAACTTGACCCATTAGCCGACAAGGCAGATGCTATGATAACAAAAGCAGAGGCATTAAGCAAGGATAATTCTGAAATATTTGTGGTAAAGAAAATGATTGCTACGCTGCGTATGATGGCAGATCCAATGAACCGATACATGACCTATGGTCCCCAGGCACAGGAAGCATTGGAAACAGCTAAAAAATTAAACCCTGAAAATCCAAGAGTGTACCTGCTGCAAGGACAGGATAAATTTTATACGCCAGAACAATATGGTGGAAGTAAAACGGAAGCCAAATCCCTATTTGAACAGGCAGTAAAAAAATACGATACTTTCAAGCCAGCTACAGATATTGATCCTAACTGGGGCAGGGCCATGATTCAATATTTAATGAGCCAGATGAAATAACCTTTAGATACTGCTTATTCAATTAGCATTAACTACATCAAATGGAAGATAATTTTTCTCCCCAGCAAAGCCTGCAACTGATACAGGCGATGCTTCATAAAACAAAAGCAAACCTTGGAGAGAACAGCATTTACTTTTTGCTCTGGGGATGGGTGACTTTCATTGCCATTATTGGACAATTCTTTTTAAAAGTGGTGCTCAGGAATGAGCACCACTATCTTGTTTGGTTATTGACCATTCCAACAGCTATCATAACTATTATATACTCTGCACGCAGGCATAATAAGCATAAAGTAAAAACCTATATAGGTGAAAGCATGAGTTATCTATGGACGGGCATAGGTATCAGCTTTTTTATTCTCAGCATGATCATTTCTTACTCCAATGGGGGATGGGCGCATGCATGGCCATTCTTTATATTGATGTATGGGTTGGGAACTTTTGTATCAGGAATGTTACTGAAGTTCAGTCCCTTGGTGATCGGTGGCATAATTAGTTGGATATTGAGCCTCGTCAGTGTTTTTGTTGCTTTTGATTACCAGTTATTATTAGCGGCTTCAGCTATTTTATCCAGCTATATTATTCCCGGTCACTTATTACGCTCTATCAATAAGTAAATTCTATGGAAGAGAAACAAATATCTGAACATGAAGGCTTGTTGCTTATTCAACAAATGATCAATACGGCCAAGAAAGAACAGAAAGACGATGGTAAAGGATGGATCATTTGGGGATGGATGTTATTCCTGGCCTCTGTATTAACAGTATTGAATATGCGCTTTAAATGGTTCCAGCCTTTTTTCTTCTGGAACTTTTTTGGATTGATCACACTAATCGCATTGGCCTATCAATCGGTAAGCTATCTTTTCTTCCAGAAAACTGAAAAGGTACGTACCTATACAAAGGATCTTTTTCAAAGGTTGAATACAGGCTTTTTTATCAGCCTGATGTTTATTATAGTAGCCATCAATGTCAATATTTCACCTGCTATCGGGTTTTCATTATTAATCAGCCTGTATGCTTTTTGGATATTGATCTACGGTAGTGCCCTTAACTTTCGTCCTTCCGTTATTGCAGCATACTTAACCTGGGGTATCGGTTTTGTTTCTTTATTTATGAAGAGCTTTGAACAGGTGATGTTACTGCATGCGGCAGCTGTACTCATAGGATATATCATTCCCGGGCATATAGCCAACAATGAATTCAGAAAATTGCACCAGCGGAATAAAGTAGTGGAAAGTGTTTAAAGATCTGGACCCCATATTACATTCCCAGTTGCGCCTGGCCGTGATGTCCTTACTTATAAGCGTTAAGGAAGCAGAGTTCACGTATATACGGGAGAAGACAGGGGCTACGGCTGGCAATTTAAGCGTGCAGGTGCAAAAGCTGAAAGACGCAGGGTATATTGAGGTCACCAAGCAATTCAAAGACAACTACCCTCAAACTTTATGCAGGGTCACCTCTTCTGGCGTTAAGGCATTTGAAGTGTACGTCCAGGCACTGCAGGAATACATCAAAAAATGAGGAAGGCTCCTGGAAAGGAGCCCTCGAATCTATAATCCGTACCGAAAAAAGGTAAACTATCTCTTTATGAATTTCACCCGGTCGTTGTTCATTTGATTAGATAGCTCAAGTATGTAAGCCCCGGTATACAATTTACCGTCAAGGGCAAGAGTTATTGTATTATTTCCTTTGGCCAGGTTTGTTTTTTGGCTCATTAGCCTCGATCCTTCCACGTTATATATGTTTACGGTTGTCATACCGTTTATGTCTGAGTTGTAATGGAAACTTACATAAGAATCCACGGGATTTTGTGAAAGCTGTATGGATCCTTTTACTGCTTTATTATTTTCAATGAATACCACATTGGAATAAAATGATTTGCCGGAACGGTCCACCAGTTTCAGCCTGTAATAATAGTTGGCCATTGCACCGGCATCAGTAAAGGAATAGGTTTCAGCACCTTTTTTTTCTGTAGCCGGTACCATGCTGATGGCGACAAAATTGTTGGCATCCTGGCTTCTCTCTACCTGGAACTGCTGACCCGATTCATTTTCTTCTACAGTCCATCTTAATTTATTTTTATCCTGCTCTTTACTTCCGGCAAAGGAAATAAGCTTTACAGGAAGTACATTCACGTTGGGTATAAACCGATAATTATCTATACAGCCCGCACTGGTTGTGGTTTGAATGATAACATTGGCGGTATAGGGAAAGAAAAGAGATGTAAAAGGTCCATCTGATACCGTGTTTTCAGTTTTACTTACCAGGTACGTATCAGTAGCATCCAGTTCTCCGGGCACAGACCCATTGTCAACATACACGTTCATCGTTACCGGGAAATCTGTCACAGGGCCAGCTACGGCATCAAAGTTCAATGTCGATCCTCCCAGCGCCGTTCCTCTTACAATGGCAGCAGCAACACTGATGGCGGGAACAATGATTTCAGAAGCTCCGCCATTAGTCACTCCTGGTGAGTGATTGACCTGCGCACTTGACTTGGTCCATGTGCCGCAGTATCCATCTTTCAGCCTGATATAACCATTATCAGAACCAACATCCTGTATCACATATTCAGGATGTGCAGTAGCATAACTTGAAAAGTTAATGGTGAAATCAGGTGCTGTGCTGCTCATATCTACATACAGGCTGGGCAGGCTAACAATATAAGTTGGTAGAAATGTTGCTCCTCCAGTTCCACCCAGGAAGACATTTTGTAATATTCCGTTCTTAAAAACAAACACATTATAAGTTGCACCTTGTCCACCGATCTTGTTGAAAAAGTCATTAAAATTGGCAGGCACTGGCGCCAGGTCATAGCTGGCGTTTCCATCAATTGCTGCACTCACATTATTGCTTATGATCCATTTCTTCAGGTAGGCATTATTGTTAGCCATAAAGGTCAAATCATTCCAGCTGTATTGTGAATTATTGCTGTTTGATACGCCCTGGTAATTAAAGGGCACACTTGAGGATCCTACAAAGAATCCCAACGGTGCCACAGTTAATGCCGGCAGGTCCAGCACATAAAATCCTTTGTCACCGCCCGCTTCAAAATAGGTAACGATGGTATAGTTATCCATTGAAACAGGGGTTGTGCTGCTATTATAGAATTCAAAGAACTCCTGTCTTGCGCTTCCAGGGATGGCGTACACCTCGTTAAGGATGGCCTGTGCCTGCATATGCAAACTGGCAGAGACAGTGATCAAAAGGGTAAAGATTCGTTTCATTTCTTCAGTTTTGAATTGAATAATCTCAAATTCATGTCCTAAGAAATATTGGATGGTGGGCGAACCGATCTAAGGATCGGGGATGGTGGTAAAACAGCCCTTTGGCAGGGCTGTTTTGATCTGCTGTGCTTATTGATTGCTGTACATGACTTTTTGTGAAATTCTTGTTGACTTTGTAGCCAATTCAACGATGTACATTCCATTACTATAATTACCTGCAAGAGCTACAGTGGCTGTATTTACACCTGCAGATACATTCATTGATTGCTTTTGAATGGTCCTACCTGTATGATCATAGATGGTTAACTGGGCTACTTCGCTGGTTTCGTTATTAAAGCTGATGATCAGTTTTTCTCTTACAGGGTTTGTTAACACCTGCAGGCTTTTTTGTGCATTGGCTCCGGTATTAAATACCAGTATCTTAGAGTATTCAGCCTTATAGTTATTATCAAACATTTTCAAACGGTACATCACTCTTTCTGCAGAGACATTTTCTGAAAAGCTGTATTGTGCATCTCCTGATTTGGTGCTGGCAGTAACATTACCTGCAGTTGTGAAGTCAATACCATTCGTACTTCTTTGTACTTCAAAATTCCTGGCTGTTTCATTCTCAGCTACCATCCACTGTAATTGTGTTTTGCTTTTGTTTACAGAACCGCTGAAGTTTACAAGCTTTACGGGCAATGGTAATGGAGCATTGCTGGCTGCAAGAATTGAATTAGTAGTCAGCGTTAAAGCAGAAATAGTCTTATCATTTCCTACAGTTAACGACAATTTGATCCTGAAATTGGTATTGGCAGGGAAAGTAGAACCTGGTACAAATGTAAAATAGTAGCTTCCTCCGCCACTGGTGAATGTAAAAGGCGATGCTGTATATGAAAGTACTTGTTGCGGTGAACCGTAAACAATGCTTATGATTGGTGTTGCAGTTGTTGGTTGGCTGGCAGCATTTGATAAAAGATATTGAAAATATATGGCTGTTTGAGAACCATTATAATAATATTCCGGAGAAGTTAATTCAGTAGTCTTGTTTTTTGGAAATGCATTCAGTGTTGTCGTGTTAGTACTTGAAAAACCATTGGGTATATCATTTACCACTAATGGTGATCCCCATCCTGGTGTTGGATTTGGGTCAACAGTACTGATTGTTCCATTGTTTCCTTGTGCGGAAAGGTTAGTAAGAATAAGGCATAATGATGCAAATAAGGTAGAGATCCTTCTCATGACGGTACGTTTTAAGTTTGATTATAGATTATGAATTCTCGAAGGAGATTGGAAAAGAGGCTTCAAAAAGATAGGTGGACTTAAATACGGATTTCGAAGGATAAATTTTGGGTCTTTGGCTTTGCAAATAAATTGTACGTGGGGGAAATAATACTTACAGGTATGTAGTATTACAGTGAAAGGACCAGGTACAGATTATTGCGTTATGCTTTTCGAAGGATTGGTAGAACAAACATAATAGGTGTTTTTCATTAATGCAAGTGTTTCTACTAAAAAAAACATAAGTATTACCGTATTTTCCGCAATAAATTTACCATTAGCCCTTGATAACTAATGGTTTTTACTTGCCCTGGTGTAGGTAAAAAAATTTTAAAAATAGGTGCGCTTTTCATTGCATTTCATAAAAAAACCTTCCGTCAGGAAGGCTTTTTTATAGAAAAATATTCCAGTTAAATGGTTATCGTTTATCGATGGTATCATCTATTCTTTCATCTTCCACATTCTTTAATACCTCCGCTGTTATTTTCCGCAGCGGGTTGCGGGTACGCTCCTCGTATTCATTACGGCGGTTGATAATATCCAGGCATTCAAAAACTGCTGTGGTAAAAGATCCCGCATCGGCTTTATTCTTTCCGGCAATATCAAAAGCTGTCCCATGATCGGGTGAGGTGCGCACAAATGGCAATCCGGCTGTGAAATTCACGCCTTCACCTACCGAAATGGTCTTAAAAGGTATCAATCCCTGGTCATGGTACATGGCCAGCACCGCATCAAACTGCAGGTAGCTTCTGCGGGCAAAAAAAGCATCGGCACTGTAAGGACCAAAAACCAGCTTATCCTGCTTTGCTTCTTTTATGGCAGGTTTAATGACCTGTTCTTCTTCATTACCTATCAAACCTTCATCACCTGCATGGGGGTTAAGCCCCAGTACCGCAATTTTAGGCTTATCTATTCCAAAATCCTTTTTAAGGCTGGTATGCAGCAGGTTTATTTTGGAAAGTATGGCCTCTTTGGTGATATGCGTTGCAATGGATTTAACAGGAATATGTTCTGTTACAAGTGCTACCCGTATATCTGTTGCATATAAAAGCATCAGTACATCCTTGGCGCCTGCCACTGCCTGCAGGAAAGGTGTATGGCCTGTAAAATTAAAATCGGCCGACTGAACATTCATTTTATGAATGGGAGCTGTAACCAGTCCCTGGATATGTCCCTGGTGTAGGGCTTCGGCGGCAGCCTGTAGGGATTTCACGGCATATTTACCACCCATTTCATTTAACTGGCCCGGTGTTATGGCCAGTTCTTCCTCCCAGCAGTTATACACATTGATCTGTTTGGGGTTGACCTTGCTGAAATCCTTTATGCTTTGGTAGTTGAAATGAGCCTCAGGCACTGACTTTTTATAAAAATTGATCAGTTTATTCGATCCAAAGATCACAGGGGTACAATGTTCCAATATCCGGTGATCAGAAAAAGTTTTAATGATCAACTCCGTTCCAATGCCATTTAAATCACCACAGGAGATACCTATTACCGGTTTATTCATATCCAAATTTCAGCAAATAAATGAAAATAGTAAGAAACTAAGTTGAAGGAGAGGAGATGAGTCGGTAGCCTGGAACCTGGAGTCGGGAGTCAGAGCGGGTAGCTGATTGAAAAGTTGATATGATTGATAGCTTGAAAAGTTGACAGGTCCAATAAAGTATTAGGTGTTCGGGCTTGCTGTGTTATACAACGACACCTTGTCGGTAGCATATGGTGTGAAGTGCTTCAAAAGCGTTCCGGCGGAACGTCTTGTGGTTTATAATGAATCAAACCTCGGGGTTCCTTGCTGCCTGGAAGCAGCCTGGTTACTACCTACTGCCGGTCTGGAGTATAGCTGCCCCCTATCTACTCCCTACCTGCGGTATAGATACTGCGTGGTGATCACGCAGTATCTATACCGCAGCTATACTGCAGGTAGGGCGCTTGTATACTGTAGATAGGGAGAAGGAGGGGAATATCGAACAGATGAACAAGGAATGTCGAATGATGAAGGGGGGTAGGGCGGAGAGGTATAATTTATAGCGGTCTTTCCTTAATGGTAAGGAGGAAGAATGCTCAATGAGCAATGCTCAATTTTCAATGTTCAATGAGGGAAAAAGGAGTAAGGATCAATTGGTTAGAGAGGAAAACGGACAAAACCGGCCAATACGGTCAAAAGCGGTCATTACCGGTCAAATCGGTCAAAAACGGCCAAAACGGACATAGGGGTTTTGAACTGAGAGGGATTTTCAAAAACTTGCAGCTATTAAAATCTAATACCAGTTATGGCCAGGCAAGTAGGATACGTTACAGCAACAGGCACCGTGGATGGTGACACCAACTTTTATAAGGATGTGGAATGGGGATTTTTGGTAAGAATGCTTCCGGGGGTAAGCAGTAAGCGCTTCTGGAAGGATCCTGCCTTTGAAGGAAGCCGCAGAAGCGCAGAAAGGTTTGGACTGGGCAATATCATTTCTTCCATCATCTACCGCTTTGTACCGGTTAAAAGAAGGTACAGGCAGTTGTTTAAACAGGTAAGGACCATTGCCATTGTTTGTTTGAAGCAGGGAATGGATAAACCAGGGGTATTTACAGCCCTGCATACCTTCCTTACTGAGCAAAAGCGTATTTCCTTAACCCAGGAGCAGTTTACGCTTTTGCTCTCTTCCTTTGAACAGGAACTGGCAGGAAGGCTGAAAGAGCCAAAGCGGGAGAAGGAAAAGAAGATGAAGAACAAGCTGGAGATTACAGTGAAAGCACCCCTGAGTGCAGAAGACACTGAGTACTTACAATTGTACATGGATGATTATGACTGGACCATCAGGTTTGAGGGAGAGTTTCCAGTGGATTACCAGGTACCTTTCTTTCTCCTTAAACATGCTGTTTAAGGAAGTTTGTAGTTTGTAGTGTGTAGTTTGTAGTTCTTTAGGTCAAATGGAACTATTGGGTGCAGGCATTTCTTATTGGTCTTCATTTTAGCGATCCTTTGCGAACATCTTTGCGTTCTTTGCGTTACTAAGTATCGCAAAGTCCGCAGAGAGAAAAGCCACGCAAAGATTTTGACACTACTTTAATACTTAAAAATTTAAGGTATGCCTTCAAGGTATAAACCTTGATACTCTGTCATGCTGAGGCACGAAGCATCTGTGGATTGCACAAAGACGACTTACCATATCTATAAGACTAATGCGCAATCTTAAAATTCGGAAGTGTTTACTCTTCTTGGTTTAGGTTGAAGAGCCTCCAATAATACAATGGTCGCCTATGTAGTTACCAGATGATTCCTGCGTCAGGACGACAGACGGCTTCACAATTTCTTTACAAATTCAGACTAAACTGCAATAAATGAAAAGCATCTATCATTTCTTATCTATTGGATATAAAAAAAGCGGCATCAATTCGATACCGCTTTTTAGGAAACTTTTATTTACTATTATTTCTTGATCAATTTTCTTGTAATGGTCTGGTCTTTATTCTGGATCTGAAGAATATAGATGCCCTGTGACAATCCCTGGAGGTCCTGGAGAGCGTAGTAATTGACACCATTGTAGGCTGTAAAATCTTTTTGTCTTACGGGAACTCCTGAAGCATTTAACAAGGCCACTTTGATCTTGGAATCAGAGTTAAGGGTTACATCAAATTGCAGGTCCTTTTGGAAGGGATTGGTCATGATACCAACTTTAAAATCATCAAAAGAAGTTGTGTTCAACTGAATGATCCTTGAAAACTTCATCTTTCCGGCAGGATTGGTTATAACGATCCTGTAAAAAGTTTTGCCAGCAAGTAATGATGAATCTGTAAATGAATAATGGTTATTTTCTGCACTGGTGTTGTTACGCCCGTTAACTGTCCCTATTCTTGTAAAGTTGGTTCCATCAAGGCTTTTCTCCACATGGTAACGCAGTACTTCATGTTCACGCGTAGTGGTCCAGAAAAGATTAGAGCGGTTATTAGCCAGCTTTCCATTGAAGGATAACAGATCTGTATTCAATACAACACCGCAATCCATTACATTCAACGCGATCTGGCTCACTCCATCAGTTACCTGGCAACTGGAGTTAGATAGGTTACCTGCGGTTGTAGAAACCACCACCCTGTATTTATCACCTGCATTTGAAAGTGTTGTTGCTGATACAGGCACAGTGTAGCTGGTAATATATTCCCATGCCGAGCCATTCCATGTAGGAGTGGAAGTACCTGTAGCACCGCTGATATCAGACCAGGAATTGCCTGCATCTGTACTCCTCTGCCATTTATAATTCTGGTAGGTATTAAAATAGGAACGGATGGTGTCATTAATAGCAATCGGATTATTCTGGCAAACAGATGGATTTAATGATGGTGAATAGCGCATATTAGGCAGACAGGTATTCACGGCAATATCATCCAGAGCCCAGTCATTTCCACCACCACCAGGGGCATTGTTTCTTAGTGTTAAAAGGAAAGATGTTTCTGAAGGCCCTGTTAAATACACAAATCCACGTTTTACCCACTGGTTAGTAGAGTCTGATCCATTTGGTGTTACGCCTGAATATCGAATATCACCCGTGGTATAATAATCGCTACCGTTAACGTCAAACGCAATGTTGGGTCTTACGCCAGATGAATCACCAGGGGCAGTAGGAATATAAAGAGCAGTTGTTGAAGATCGGCCAAGGGAGTCTGCACCACATTTGTAACAAATATTCTTGAACCAGGCTGATAACTCGTAGTAGGTATTAGGACATAGGTTGTTTACTGTATATGTAAACGCGGTATCCGCCCTGTAAGCTGAGTTAATTACCAGCATGTAGCCGCAAGGATTGGTGGGGCTTACAGGTTTTGTAGTGTCACAGGCAGGGTTACCTCTTGTTGGATTGCTGGCACCTGTATGATCACCAGTTATATCCCACAAATTAAAGACCCTATACGTGGCATCTGGCTTACCCCATGTATTAATTGTTGTAAATGCAGAACTGGTGTTATTGGCTATACCATAGAAATAGTCATTTGGTCCACCAGTGGTCGTAAAGGGTTTATAGGTATAACCTGTACCAATATATGGAGTTGTTCCCCTGTTCCTGGCTAAAGGAGTACCACCACTTGGGAGTCCAAAAGTACCATTAGATTCAGCACCCAGGGCATTAGTTGCGGATACTGCATTGGGACAAAGACCAGGGCTATTGTAAACTACCAGGTTATTTACAGGAAACCGGGCATTGGTTAGTATGCCTGTTGCCTGGTCTTTATAAGTTAAGGCACCTGTTTTGAAGTTGATCTTTGTATTATACCCGGCATATACTACAACCCTGTAAGTGGCCATAATCAAACAGGGGCTTGTAAATACCCGTGGAAAAGAGGTGCTTGTCAATTGCCCCCTGGTAGTGCCATTTGATCCGGCGCCAATATTGATCCTGATGATGGTATCCAGTCCGTTGGTGTAAACAGTTCCCTGGTCGGCATCCAGTGCATCCGTAAAGGCAGAAGCTCCGTTTCCATAGATCTTGCCTTCGTTGGTGCGCCAGGCAAGACTGCCAGGAACTAGTCTTAAGCCTTTAGTATTATATAATGTATCAATAAATGACAGGCTATCTAAGGTTTTAGAACTTATGGAAAGGATAGCTCTCATTTCCAGGGTATCTCCTGGATTAACTGTTCCACCTGCAGCACCTTTTGTTACATTAATGTAGGTCCGACTGATGTCATAAGTGGCTTGAACAGGAGCTGTAACGCAAATGGAAAAGGTTCCTCCACTAGATGGACTGCTGCCAATATTGGAAACACGAACATAATAGGTAGCACCAACAATGATATTTGGAACGACAAGACTTGTAGTGCCACAAGCAAGCGAGGTTAAAGTGCCACATGTTCCGCTAAAGATTTGTAATTCCGGGTTTGTGATACCCGCTCCCAAACCTGTTACTGAAACATTTTGAACAGTTCCGGTTGCCACAAATTTGTACCATACATCATAAAGGCTTCCAGCAGATGCACAGCCAATTGGAATGCCAGAACTTGCTGTAGCACTAATCAAAGTGCCTGAGGTGTTTGAACAAGTTGTATTTGAATTTAAGGTTATTGCGCCAGTACAATCATCATTGGCGGGAGGTGGAACTGGATGTGTTACGCAAATACTGAATCCAGTAGTTGCAGCCAGCGAGCCAACACTGGACACCCTTACATAATAGGTATTACCAGATGTTAAGGAATTATTGGTTATGGAGGTAGTTCCACATTGAAGTGATGTTAATGCTCCGCAGGTGCCGCTATACAATTGAATTTCCGGTGTTGTAATATTGGTTAATCCAGTTAAGCTGATCGTATGAGAATTATTATTTGCAACAAAACTATACCAAACATCATAATGGGTGCCTGCTGATTCGCAACCAACTGGTAAACCCGTGGTGGCAGTTGCCCGGTCAAGGTTGGTAACAGTATTGGAACATGTAGTATTTGATATCAGTGATACTGCACCTGTACAATTATCATTGGCAGGGGGAGGGAGAGGTTGTGTTACGCAAATATTGAAAGTAACTGTTCCAGCAGGTGCTGAAGCACCAACATTAGAAACTCTTATATAATAAGTTGTTCCTATTGTTAATGAAGATGAAGTAAGCGTTGTTGTACCACATTGGAGAGATGTTAAAGATCCTGGGCTTCCACTGAAAAGTTGAATTTCAGGAGAAGTGAAATTTGTCCCTAGACTACTGATGGTAACAGTACTTGTTGTATTAGCAGCAGTAAATTTGTACCATACATCCCAGTGATTGCCCGCTGACTGACAGCCTGCTGGCAATGAGGCACTCATAGTAGTAAGTAATAGTGAACCCCCTGTGTTTGTGCAAGAAATATTTGGTGTTAAACTTATTGCAGAAATAGATTCATCGTTCGGTGAACTTTGTAAACAAATGTTGAATCCTCTTTTATTTGCAGGGGTACCTGACGTAGTACCGGTAACATAAATACGGACATAGTAAATTGTACCAGGAGATAGCGTTGTCAATGCTAATGATGTAGCCACTTTTTGACAAATTATTGGAGTTAAGCTGGTACATGTTCCACTAAATAATTCAACATATGTTGTATTGGTATTCAAGCTGGTTCCCAAACCGCTGACTGTGATGGTTGCATTTGATGAAGTAGCTGTAAAAACATACCATACGTCATTTGTGGGACTTGTTGCACCAGCACAGGCCCCATTTGGTGATCCAGTGCTTGTGGCATCCTGTAAATCTCCTGAAATAGTTGAACAAGTAACAGATGCGGAAAGCGGAGTTGCATTATCGCATAAATCATTTGTCGGCTGTGAAAAAACTAGTTTAGGCAAGGAGAATAGGAAACAAATTACAAGGATTCTTAGTGTCGAGTTGGTTCTCATTTAGCAGGATTTAGGCATTCTAAGGATTTGGCTAAATTACTGAAGCCTTGACTTAAAACAAGGCGACAAGTAAAGCAGCGAAGTTATTAAGTATAAACATTTATAGCAATAGGAAAACTACCATAAGTGCTTATACGTAATTCTATCATTAAAAGAAGCATTATTGCTATTTGAAGCAGAGGTAAGTACACCTAATTTTACCGCTTTAAATCCAACCAAATCCTAAAAGACCATGGTCTCTCTAACTGCAATTCGAAAATTCTCTTTGATTTCATTGCTATGTGTTTTTTCAAATTTCCTTCATGCGGCCCCTGGAAATGATGATTGCACTGCATCTTCACCTACATTAATATCAAATGGGACTTGTAATACTTCCAGTTCCTTATACCAGGCAACTAATAGTGGTGTTGCTAGTGTCAATGGCACTGCCTATGATGTCTGGTTTCAGTTTACTCCTTCATCTGCTGTTGAAACTATTACCGTTTCTTATACAAATCCTACAAATCTTGCTTCCTCCAACTCTTATATAGAAGTATTTGATGGTTCATGTAGTGGTACATCATTGGGTTATTCAAATACCGGAACTGATCTTACTTTATATGGTTTAAATACCACTAAGACATATTATGTCAGAGTTTATACAACCACCAATCCTTCTACAGGTAATACAAGTAAGTGGTCATTTTCCATTTGCCTGACACATATAACATCTGCTTTAACCAATGATGATTGTAATGGGGCTACAACCATAAATTCCAATACTTCCTGTACTGTAACTTCAACTACATTGGCAGGTGCAACACCCAGTACCAGTGTTCCGGCAGGATGTACAGCAAATACACATTATGATGTTTGGTACAAGTTCGTAGCTGCAGCAACTACAGAAACAGTTACCATAAGTAACCTGGGAACCGCAATCACAACTTCCGAAGTACAATTATTTAGTGGAGCTTGCGGCTCACTCAATTCCCTGCAGTGTGGAAGCTCTGTGATCACTGCTTCTGGTTTAACAGTTGGCGCCAACTATTATATTAGAGTGTCGAGTGTACTGGCAACTCCTTATGGATATGCATCAGGTACAGGTACTTTCGATATTTGTATAACTCATATTCCTCCACCTGCCAACGATGATTGTTCAGGCGCTGTATTACTGACGTCAAATACTACCTGTACTAATACAACAACTACAATGGATCGTGCAACTGCCACAACAGGTTTACCTGTTGGCTGCGAATCAGCAGGCACACATTATGATGTTTGGTATAAGTTTAGTGCTCAGAATACTACAGAAACTGTGTCGTTAAGTTCCTTGGGGGCGACAGTTTCCAACCCGGAGATTCAAATATATAGCGGAAGCTGTGGAAGCCTTGTGTCTTTATCCTGTGGAGCTTCAAGTGCGATAGTGTCAGGTCTAACTATTAATACTACCTATTATATCAGAGTTTCCAATGTTGGAACGGATCCATCTGGATCTGGAACAGCGAATTTTAATATCTGCCTTACTCATACAACACCGCCTCCAGTAAATGATAATTGCAACGTTGCTACTGCTCTTTCAATAGGTACAGCCACTGCTTCTACTGTATGGGGTGCAACAGATAGTGGAATACCTTCTATTTGTACGGGAACGCCTGACGATGATGTATGGTTTACTTTTACTCCTACTGCTACCAGCGCCACAATAACATTGAGTGGGGTAGGTTCCAATCTTAGTACTTCAGGTGCCAACATCCAGGTTTTTTCTGGTAGTTGCGGATCTTTAACTTCATTGGCTTGTGGAAATTCAGGGATGTCTGTATTAGGCCTTACTCCTGGTAACAGCTATTATATAAGAGTATATTCTGCAGGAAGCGGATCTATTGGAGGTACTTCAACAGGTTCAGTCTTTACTATTACGGTAACAGGACCAACCAATCCAACACAGGCTACTGTGGGATCCGGCCGTATGAACGAAGTATTTAAACAAACAATTCTATCCGGTAGTAATGTTTTGAATTATCCCTGGGAAGTTACTTATGGTTCAGATGATAAATTGTGGATCACAGAATCACGTGGCTATAAAGTGTACAGGATGGATCCAAATACAGGAGCCAAAACGACTGTACTGGATCTTTCAAGCGGGAGCACATTTCTTCCATCACCTTCAGATACATTAAATGCTGTGAGTTCTTCAAGCTGGTCCAAATGGCCGCAAGGGGGCCTTGCCGGACTGGCGCTTCATCCAAAATTCCTGGATGGCACAGGAACAAATGATTTTGTATATGTATCCTATGTTCACAGGTATCTAAGTGGCAGTACTGCTGTAAAAACCGGTATGTTCTTTAGGAACAAACTGGTAAGATTTACCTACAACCCTTTAACCAGCAGGTTAGAATCACCTGTAGTTCTTTGTGATACCCTGCCAGGTAGCAGTGATCACAATTCGCAAAGGATCATCATTGCTCCTGTTACCAAGGGAGGAGCTTATTATTTATTCTATGCCCAGGGTGATATGGGGGCCGGTCAGTTTGAAAACAGGGACCGCCCGGAAAAGGCACAGATCGCTGCTTCCTATGAAGGAAAAATATTGAGATTTAACCTGGTTTCAGACGGTGAATCTGGCGGGAATGCGTGGATTCCTAATGATAATCCCTATAATGCTTTACTGGGTGTGCAGAGTGCTGTGTATAGCACAGGTATCAGGAACAACCAGGGATTTGCCTATGATACTTCTTTAAATATATTGTACGGTTCTTCGCATGGTCCTTACAGTGATGACGAGATCAATATTATCAAAGCATTTAAAAATTACGGCCATCCTTTAGTGGTTGGATTTGCAGATGGTAATTATAATGGTACTACCACGGCAAGTACGAACACCAGTGTATCGGCCGGAGCACCTTTTACAGATAATTCAGGTAACTCTTCATGTCCTGCCGTTGGTGATGAAGTGGCCAACGTGGCAACTATCAATGCCGCTGGTTATGGACAATACCAGGATCCGATCTTCTCTGCTTATCCAGCACCCAATGGTGATGTAAATACACCTGGAACAATAAAGTATATCTGGAAAAATAACCCGGGAAACGCTTTGCCTGCCCCCGGATGGCCAACTGAGGCCTGGTCAGGCCTTGATTTGTATAGTCATACGCTGATACCAGGTTGGAAAAGGTCATTGGTGGCTGCTTCCTTAAAATGGGGAAGGTTGTTACGTATCCGTATGGATGCAACTGGTACAGGAACTGCACCCACCAATACTGTTAGTGATACAGTGAGTTATTTCGGTGGACAAAACCGTTTCCGCGACCTGGCATTTGCTCCTAACGGAAAGGATATCTATGTTATCATGGATAACTCTTCTACTACTTCAGGCCCCGGTAATGCGAATCCTGTTGTACCACAATGTATGGGTTGTGTGCAGAAATATACTTTTCTTGGTTATGCAGATGCTGGAGGGAAAAGTACTATTTCTACAGAGGTAGATGTTACAGCCGGAACTGCCAATACTTGTGTTGCCGGAACAACTGTAACAATCGATAACAGCAATAACACTTTATGGGTGCCTATTACGGGGCCTGATGGTAATATCATGGCTGAGATCAAAGCCAATGGTAATAACCTTGGAACTGTGACCTCATCTTTTTATACGAACAATGGCCCTGTAAGGGAAAATTCAAAAAAGCGCCTTTACCTGGACCGCAATATGACGATTACGCCGCAGGTGCAACCTAATCCGGGAACTCCTGTTAGCATTCGTTTATACCTAACAGTCAATGAATTGAATTCTTTAAAGGCTGCCAACAATTCACAAGGGGCATCCAGCCTGGTGAATTCCATCTCCAACCTGGCAATCTATAAGAACAGCGATGCCTGTGGAGCAAACTGGGTCAATGTTACTACACCTACTGTCATTACACCTCAATATGCTGAAGCCCATGGTACGAGTGGCTATGTATTGCAGGCTGATATCAGCTCTTTTTCTTCGTTTTATTTTGCCAATACCAATCCTATCACATTGCCATTGAACCTGCTGACATTTAAAGGTTCCTGGCAGGATAACGTAGCCATTTTGCAGTGGGAAACCTCCAACGAGGTCAATACATCTCATTTTATGGTTGAAAGAAGCATTGATGGCAGAAACTTTAACGCTGTTGGAAGAACAGAAGCTGCAGGTAATTCAACAGGACACAGCTATAGCTATCCTGATAAAGACGCAGGTATGCTCAATGCAAGGATTGTTTACTACCGCTTAAAAATGTTTGACCTGAATGGCACATTTAGCTATAGCAATATTGTAAGTATTAACGTGGATCCTTCAGCACTGGTGAACATTTATCCCAATCCTGTACATTCTGTAGTCATGGCCAGGGTTTCATTGAAAAAAGCTGATAACCTGAATATCCAGGTAACAGATATGAAAGGACAGGCTGTTTATATGGCAACTAAATACATGGGCGCCGGATCTTCAGAATTGCAAATAGATACAAGGAAGTGGACCTCTCAGGTTTACTCCATCAAGATCACAGACAGTAACAATAAAGTGCTCATTACAAAAAATATTGTCAAATTATAAGGGCCAGGCCCGTTCATTTTACAACTACAACCCCCTCTTTCATGGAGGGGGTTTATTTTTGCAGGGATGTACACGTTAAAGAAATCGCTGGGACAGCATTTTTTAAAGGATGAAAACATATGCAGGAAGATCGTGCAGGAGCTGCAGCAATGTTCTTTTACACGCCTGCTGGAAGTAGGTCCCGGCGGTGGTGCATTGACCAAATACCTGGTCCAGATACCCGGCATTGATTTTAAAGCTGTAGAAGTGGATGATGAAAAAGTAGTGTACCTGGAGAAAACTTACCCGGTTTTGAAGGGCAAGATCATTCATCAAAGCTTCCTGGATATTGATAAACCTTTTGAAGAGCCCTTTTCCATAGTTGGTAATTTCCCTTATAATATTTCCACTGAGATACTATTTAAAGTGCTGGATTGGATCAGTTCGGTAGATTGTGTAATTGGGATGTTTCAAAAAGAAGTGGCCCTCAGGATCGCAGCCAGGGAAGGCAGTAAGGTTTATGGCGTGACCAGTGTATTGATACAGGCTTATTTTGATGTGAGCTATTTATTTGATGTGGACGAAAATAGTTTTACTCCACCTCCAAAAGTAAAAAGCGGTGTAATAAGGTTAACCCCTGTAAAGCAGCCTGTGAATATGAAAAGCAGGGAGGTGTTTTTTAAATTGGTCAAGACAGCCTTCGGGCAGAGAAGAAAGACACTGAGGAATGCGTGTAAATCGTTGTTTGCACCCGGGGTATTACAAAATGAAATTTTTAATAAACGTGCAGAACAACTGAGTGTACAGGATTTTGCGCAATTAAGTTTTTTGATGCAATAATGGAAAGCAAGCAAGTTATTATCACTGCACCTGTGTACCCATGTTTGATTGATGAATTAAGATCCGCTGGTTATACTATTAGTTATGAACCTGCTATCAGCTATGAGCAATTAAGAGATGTAATTGCCGATGCAAGCGGGCTAGTAGTTACTACAAGGATTAAGATCGACAAGGCTATATTAGAAAGTGCTGCAAAGCTGAAATGGATAGGCAGGTTAGGAAGCGGTATGGAGTTGATAGATGAAGGATATGCGGAGCAAAAAGGCATTGCCTGTATAAGCACACCTGAAGGCAACCGCAATGCAGTGGCGGAACATGCCCTTGGTATGCTGTTGAACCTGATGAACCATATTAGCAGGTCATTTAACGAGGTAAGGGAAGGAAAATGGCTAAGGAACGAGAACCGTGGCATTGAATTGTCCGGTAAGACTGTGGGCATCATAGGCTATGGAAATACAGGGCATGCATTTGCCAGGTTGTTGCAACCATTCGGTGTGGAGGTGCTGGCGTATGATAAATATAAAAAAGGATTTGCTTCAGGGTATGTGAAAGAATCGTCGTTGGAGGAGATCAGTGCAAAGGCAGACGTGATCAGTATGCACGTGCCACTAACTTTTGAAACACGCCATATGGCGAATGATGCATTTTTTGATCAATTGCAACAACGTCCCTTTTTTATGACCACCTGCCGGGGAGGTGTTACCAAAACTTCTTCAGTAATACATGCGCTGCGTGCCAATAAAATTGCCGGTGCAGCGTTAGATGTGCTGGAAAATGAGAAGCTTTCCACTCTTTCTACAGAGCAAAAAGAGGAGTTGCAATTCTTATGCGAACAGCCTAATGTCCTTATCACGCCTCATATTGCAGGTTACAGCAATGAAGCCTATAGGAAAATGTCCGAAGTTTTGATAGAAAAACTACGTATCCTGCACTTGTTGTAATAGGTAATTACCTATGCCTTTACAAGTAGTTTCCATCAATTATTGTACTGGGAGAAATCAGGCTATTTTACTCTTTTATTTCATCAGGGAGTAGTCTAATTTTAGGGTATTAAATCAAACCCTTATGAAAACGCTAATCTCCTATGTAGCTGTCACCATTTTTGTTCTGGCATCTTCGTTCACGATAGATGTGCAACAAAATCTGAATCACAAAACAACTTACAATTGCTTTAATTATCTCCGTGGTCACCGCCAGGGCAAATCAGGTGTAAACCTTTCCTGGGCTGTAAATGATCCTTCTATTGATCATTTTACCATTGAACAATTCTTCGAAGGTGATGATTATGCATACCCAGTAGGTAGTGAAGTGAAATTCAATGGATCCTCCACGTATAAAGTGGTGTTAACAGATGTATTTCCCGGAAATATCACTTATCGTGTCACTGCAGTAAGGGCAGATGGAACCTCTGAATGTTCTCCACTGGAACAGGTGCGAATTGTCCAACGTAAATAAAAAGGTGCGGAATTTATTTCCGCCCCTTTTATTCGTTCAATTAAATCTGGTTCTATGAAAACACTTTTACCCTTTCTCCTTCTTCTAACCCTAACAGCTTCTTCCCAAATCACTACCCCGATTATCAAAGCGGGTTTTGGTGTTGATGGTGAATTAAGAGCTAACTTTTATAATGGTTTACTTCAAAATGGTAATGACGACTGGTTTTTAAATAATACCGGTATTGGTAGAAACGTCATTGATACTACCGGCGCTGCATCAATTGTTGCCGGTTATTTATCGGACGTTTCACCATATAAAAAGAGAATGAGCAGCTTTTATCGTCCAATGAGCGTACCTCAATTTTCTATTGTCAACAACAGGCTATGGCTGGATGCTTTATTTGTCAGGGATTATCATGGTACTGATACCACTGTATTTGTAGGTGGCTCTAACAAAAATGGAGATTCACCCAACAGCTGGATGGGTGGCATCCAGGGTGTGCCTGACAAAAATGATATCCTTGACATGTTTATGCATGTGAGAAGAGCGGGGCCTAACCGTACTGACTCTCTCTGGATGTTTGGAGGTTTATCCCTTGACAATACTACAGGTCAGCGTTATTTTGATTTTGAAATGTACCAGACTGATATTTACTATGACCGTCCTTCTGGTAAGTGGTTTGGCTTCGGGCCTGATGCTGGTCATACCAGCTGGCAATTTGATGCTGCCGGTAATGTAACCAGGCCAGGAGATATTATTTTCTCTGCAGAATACCAGAGTTCTACCTTATCTAAAGTGGAAGCCCGTATCTGGATTGACAGGGCACTTTTATCCATTACGCCTGCAGGTTTCAGCTGGTCAGGACAATTTGATGGAGCAACTACCAGCGCACAATTCGGATATGCCAGTATTATACCAAAAACCGCCGGTGCTTTCTATACCGGGTTGGGAAGTGGAAACAACACATGGACAGGACCTTTCCAGGTAGTTTTAGTTGATAATAGCCTTGCCGCTAATTATATCAAGGATCAGTTTATGGAATTTTCTGTGAACCTCACCAAACTTGGACTTGACCCTGTGACAACTTTTGGATCTGATATTTGTGGTACACCCTTTAACCGAATTGTAGTAAAGACGCGGTCATCTGCATCATTTACTTCAGAGTTAAAGGATTTCGTAGCTCCTACGGATCTATTCCTGGCTCCAAGAGCCCAGGCCATTGCAGACGTTCCGTTTTATTGCGGCGCAGTAGGCGTTAGTAATCTTTCAGTGATCAATCCCTCAGCCAGTTCTGTGTACACATGGTCTACAACAGACGGCCATTTTTATAATACAACAACTGGCCCTTATGTTACAGTGGATTCACCTGGTACCTATATTGTAAAGCAACAGCTGGCAGCAGGTTGTAATCCTTATGCCTATGATACTTTGACCATCTTATACGATGCAAGCTGCATTCCTATGGCTAACAGGATCACTGGCTTTCGTGGCGCCATAAAATATAAAACAACACATTTAAACTGGACCACTAAAGCCAATAAGGAAACTGTTTACTTTGAAGTAGAGAGAAGTATTAATGGCCGGGACTTTGAAAAGGTGGGCCAGGTCATGGCAGACGCTCCCAATAGCGAAGCGGATTATAGTTTTGATGATAATGTTGCAACAATTGGATCAGCTTCTGTTTATTACAGGCTAAGGGCGGTGATGCATGTAGGCCAGGCCAATTATTCCGGCATTATTATGCTGGGTATGAGGCAGGATCAAAAAGACATCAATCTTTTCCCTAATCCTGTAAATGATTTGCTACAATTATCTGTTCCTTCCTCCATCAGGCAGGAAGCCAGGGTTTCGGTATTTGATATTTCAGGATCTTTATTAAAGACCGAGCATTTTGTACTGAATAATGGCGTCAACATCCTTCAAATGGATGCCACGACCTGGAAAGCAGGAACTTATATGGTTAATATAAAAACGGGTGATGCTTCCACCTGGAAGAAATTTGTAGTGAACAGCACCCTGCTCAATAAATAAAGCGCTGGCTTTTTTATAGTTATTTATTTCTTTTTATCTTTACATTATGTATGCAACGCTTCGGTAAAACGAGGCGTTGCTATTTTTTTCATTTTGATGTAAACCTAATTACCATGAGCGGAATTCAATATGTGACAAAAGAGACCCTTGAACAGATGAAAGCTGAGCTTCAGCATATGAAGGGAGTGGAGCGCCCCGCAGCATCCCGTGCCATTGCCGAGGCAAGAGAAAAAGGTGACCTGAAAGAAAATGCTGAATATGATGCTGCAAAAGAAGCCCAGGGAATGCTGGAAGCCAAAATAGCAGCCCTGGAAGGCCAGGTAGCTACCGCCCGTATTGTAGATGAATCTTCAATAGATACCAGTAAAGTTTCAGTATTGACCAAGGTCAAGGTAACCAACCTGAATACAAAAAAACAGGTAACCTACCAGATAGTTAGTGAGAAAGAAGCTGACCTCAAAGCCGGAAAGATTTCCTATACCTCACCGATTGGTAAAGGTTTGCTGGGTAAGCAGATAGGCGATGTGGCTGAAGTAACAGCTCCTGCTGGAGTGATAAAGTTCAAAGTAGAAGATATCAGTATCTGATCATTTGATTTTTGTGTACCAGGGAATGTGAATAAGCAAAGGCTTTTTACATTCCCTGTTTTAATTTACAATCGTTATGACACTTTTTTCCAGGATCATTGCCGGCGAGATTCCTTCTTATAAAATAGCGGAGAACGATCATTTCTTTGCTTTTCTGGATGTTTATCCATTAAGAGAGGGGCATACTCTTGTCATTCCCAAAAAAGAAGTAGATAACCTGTTTGACCTTCCGGCAAACTACCTCTCAGAAATGCTCGTATTTGCTCAACCCATCGCAAAGGCCATTGAGCACTCATTTAAATGCAATCGCTGTGGCATCAGTGTCATAGGTCTGGAGATACCACATGCACATATGCATTTGATCCCTATCAATTCTTCCAATGATCTCAACTTTACCCAGCATAAGGGCAAAGCTTCAGATGATGATTTGCAGAAAGTACAACAAAAGATCCTGGATGCTTTGAAACAGTAACTTCTTTACTGTATCCTTTTTGGATTTTCCCTGGCGAAGGCTTCCCAACTGGCCTTTTTGGTTTTCTTCACCGTGGTGGTTGATTTGGGCACAGGTACTTTGCTTCCAAAATGATGACAGATAGCAACGGCAAGAGCATCAGTTGCGTCAAAGTATTTAGGTTTATTCGGTAATAAGGTGATACGCTGCAACATATTCCAAACCTGTTCCTTATCTGCATTACCATTGCCCGTGATGGATTGTTTGATCTTGCGCGGTGAGTATTCCGTTACCGGTATATTTCGATCCATTGCTGCTGCAATGGCCACGCCCTGGGCCCGGCCCAGTTTCAGCATACTCTGTACATTCTTTCCAAAGAAGGGTGCTTCAATAGCACATTCATCAGGATTGAATTTTTCTACCAGTTCTGTAATGCGACGGTGAATTTTTTGAAGCCGTTTATAGTGGTCTAATGTAGATGCCAGCTTTAAAACGTCTATCTCCATTACAGTGAAAGTATTGTTGCGGGCTTCAATGACACTGTATCCCATGACAAGGGTACCCGGATCTATTCCTAATATTATTACTGGCTTTTGCAAGGAGGTGGTTATTTTTACTGCGATGCAGTTGAACAAAAGTATTAAAATCTTTATCAATTACTTTTTTGGTCCTATACTGTTCGCCTGGCTGGCTTTTTCCATCTATAATAATATTAAACACCAGCCTCAATTAAGTGATTCCTGGCTGCAGATACAACACTCTTTTTACTCGGTGAAGTTCATTCTATTGATTGCAGCACTGTTACTTGTATTTGTGAACTGGGGTATTGAAGCATTGAAATGGAAAGCTTCTGTAGCCATGATACAACCTATTGGTTTCTGGCAGGCTTTTAAAGCAGTTCTTTCCGGTGTTACGTTTTCAGTAACCATGCCAAACAGGGTAGGAGAATACCTGGGTAGGGTACTATACCTACCCGAGGGCTCCAGGTTAAAGACAATATCCGTGACACTGGTTGGTAGCTTTGCGCAATTGCTTACCACTCTTTTTGTTGGTATTCTTGGTCTTGTAATTCTAAAAAAGATACTGCTGCAAACCTATCCGGATTTGATTATATGGTACCAGGTTGCTCTATATAGTTTGATAGCAATAGTGCTTGTCCTTGCCTTGATCTATTTCAATGTTTCGGCAACTGTAAACATTTTCAATAAATGGATCAGGAGTCAGAAATACCTGTACCTGGTAGAGGCACTCAATAGTTTTCATTCTAAACTATTGGTCAGGATTATCTTGCTTTCCATATTGCGATACCTTGTTTTTGTGGTGCAATATATTTTGATATTCTACCTTTTCGAGGTAAACGTCTCTGCATTAATTATAGGCTGGGTCATGAGTGTGGTCTTTCTTGCCATGGCCATTGTGCCCTCTATTGCATTAGTGGAGATTGGCGTAAGGGGTGAAATTAGCTTAAAGCTAATGGGAATGTTCTCTAATAATAGCCTGGGCATAGGCCTTACTTCTATAACTGTCTGGCTGATAAACCTGGTGATCCCTGCAATAATCGGCAGCTTGCTGTTAATGAATATCAAGGTATTTACCAGGAAAGGCAATGCAATCTAAGGATGCTACAAAAAGTACCTGTTTTAAGTAGTTCGGTTTCCCTGGTATTACAATTCTTCCAGTTTAAAGCCCCTGTCCGCCCTGATACCTTTGTCCGTCTTCTTAAGTTCACAACATTCAATTAATGGATCGTGTTCGAAAAATAATATATAATTATTATCGGCAGCTTCTTTAAGAAAGGACTTCTTCTCCTTTAGGGTCGTAAGTGGGAACATATCATAAGCCATAATGTAGGGCATTGGAATATGCCCGGCAGAAGGTAATAGATCTGCCATGTACACAATGGTTCTGCCTTTATACTGCACCTGTGGAAACATCATCGCTTCGGTATGCCCATCTACAAAACGAATGGATATGCTATCGGTAAAAGTTACTGAAGGCAGTTTGGCAATTTCCTGGTGTTGAAGGTCCTTCGCAACAGGTGTAGACGGATTGCTTATAAATTGAAGTTGTCCACTTTCCTGTATCGGCAGGATATTTTCTTTCAGGAAAGAGGCCTTTTCCCTGTCGTTGGGGTAAACTGCCCATTCCCAGTGTTTTTGGTTGCTCCAATAAATTGCATTTTTGAATGCAGGAACCAGTTTGTCACCTACACGAATAATAGATCCGCCACAGTGGTCAAAATGAAGATGGGTGAGAAAAACATCCGTAATATCATCACGGTGAAAACCATGTAATGCAAGGGATGAGTCCAGCGTATCATCTCCATGTAGATAATAATGACTGAAGAATTTTTGGTCCTGCTTATCTCCAATACCATTGTCTACCAGTATCAGCCGGTTGCCATCTTCAATCAACAGGCAACGCATGGCCCAGTCGCAAAGATTATTTTCGTCAGACGGATTGATCTTGTTCCAGATGGATTTGGGCACTACGCCGAACATGGCCCCGCCATCAAGTTTAAAGTTTCCTGTATTAATAGTATAAAGATTCATATAGCAATACCTGGTTTTCTTACCCTTGTTTGTACACGGTTCACAAATAACAATAAAATCCCCCCGATTATAAAAAATACCATAAGGGCCATTACGGAGTTCCTCATGCCTCCCAAAAACTCTCCCACATAACCAAATGTCAGCGTGCCTAATACAAGGCCTATTTTATCACAAACATCATAAAAGCTGAAATAGGAAGCCGTATCTTTTGTTGGGGGCAATAATTTGGAATAGGTGGATCGTGACATGGATTGTATGCCTCCCATGACCATTCCAACACAAAAAGCCAGCGCATAAAACTGCATGGCCGTTTGAATAAAATAAGCAGACAGGCATATGCCGATCCAAATGATGATGATGACACCAAGTGTAAATAGGTTACTGGTGATCTTAGACAACCTCGAGAAGATCACAGCACCCAGGATGGCTACCAACTGGATGATGACAATGGTGATGATCAATTGGGAAGACTCCATTTTCAATTCATCGGAAGCAAAATAGGGAGCCAGGTACATGACAGTTTGAACGCCCATATTGTAAAAGAAAAAGCTGACAAGAAAGCGTTTGATAATGGGATGATGCCGAAACTGGTACCAAACTTTTTTCAATTCGTAAAAGCCATTGATAAATATGCTATGCTCGGGGTGTTGTTGTGATGCCTTTGATGCCGGGAGACGATTAAAGGTGATCTGCGCAAATCCTGCCCACCATAAACCTACTGCCAGGAAAGAAAGTCTAACAGGCCATGCGTCCCATCCAAGGTGCATATTGTCATTCAGTATAATAGCGGTAAGGCAGAAGACCATTAACAACACACTTCCAATATAACCCAGTACAAACCCTTTGGCGCTGATACGGTCCTGGTCTTCCTCGGCGGCTATATCAGGCAAATAAGAATTGTAAAAGACAATGCTACCCGCAAATCCAATGGCACCCATGATGGCGCTTACTATACCAAAGGTGATCGTTTCTTTGGTCATGAAGGTGAGGCTAACACAGGCTGCCGCGCCCAGGTAGCAAAAGAACTTCATGAATGATTTCTTATTGCCTTTGTAATCCGCAATGGATGAAAGAATGGGAGATATAAGGGCAATAACAAAAAAGGAAAATGAGATCATGTAAGATGCCAGTGCAGACCTGTCAAATGACCTTCCCAGTAACTGTACGCGCTCTGGTGCTATGGCAATGAAATAGGAAGGGTAGAGCGCTGAAACAACCACAAGGGAATAAGCGCTGTTGGCCCAGTCGTACATGGCCCAGGCATTGATCACTTTCTTGGGAGCAGTTTGCATAATTGCGTCAATTATGTCTTCCTTAGCTAATTAAGAGAGACGGTATAGGTAAAAATAAGAAAGACATCACGAATGATGCCTTTCAAATATTTTAAAAAATAATCATTAACCCAGGTAACCTGTAAAGATCAGGATAAGGAGCAGGATGCCTACAATGATCCGGTAAATGCCAAATAGCCTGAAACCATAGGCCTTGAGATAATTGATAAAAAAGCGGATGGCTAACAAGGCTACTACGAAGGCTACTATGTTTCCTATAACAAAAGCCACCATGTTCTGGTTGCTTTCCATGATCAGTTCATATCCACGCCTTGGTACGCCGCTTCCATGCCATTTTTTTAAAAACAATGAATAAGCAGTAGCCGCAAACATGGTAGGGACTGCAAGAAAGAAGGAGAATTCAGCGGCCAGGTTACGCGTCAGTTTTTGCTGCATACCTCCAATGATAGATGCTGCACTGCGGCTGACGCCGGGGATCATCGCTAACACCTGCCAGCACCCGATGATGAAAGCATTGGGATAGCTGATATTTTCTTCTTTTTCAATGGTGTGGACTTTAAAAAAGTTGTCTATGAACAACAACACAATACCACCCAAAAGCATGGTGATGGCAACTGTTGTGGGACTTTCCAGCAATTTATCTATCTGGTCATTAAAGAGGAAGCCTAGTATAAGTGCTGGTAATACTCCTACGACCAGCTTTGCATAGAATTTCCAACCTTCGGCACCTTTGGAAAGAGGAGAAATAAATCTTTTCCAATACAAGACCACTACGGCCATAATGGCACCCAGCTGGATGGCGACTTCAAATAACTTGGTAAAATCATTTTCACCAATCCCTAATAAGGAACTGGCAATGATCATATGGCCAGTGGAGGATATTGGCAAAAATTCGGTGAGGCCTTCCACGACGGCTATGATAATAGCTTCAATAATATTCATCAGGGTATATTGATACTAGCTGTTTTTGGGCTGCCTGAAGATGGCAACGATCTCAATGACAAGGCCTGCTAAAATAATAATGGGTGCAATGGTGATGCGGCGGGTGCCGTAAACTTCATTTACATTAAAGACATTGGGATCGTCGCTGCGTCCGCCTGCCATCAATATAAACCCAAGTATCATCACACCGGCGCCTATCAGCATCCAGGTGAAATTGGTCTTTTCAAAAAGTGAACCAATGCCCGACCTTTCCTTCTTAACGGCCGTTGTCGTGGTAGTTCTTTTTTCTTTCATCGGACAAACATAACAAAGTTTATGGTTTATAGTTTGTGGTTTGTAGTTGGCGTGATGTTATAAAAAACTTTATAATATTCAGAATGGTTACAAGTTCAAGGCTACTTCAACCTAAAGAACTACAAACTACAAACCACAAACTACAAACTTTTAATATAATTCATCCAGCTTCATGCGCAGGTATTTTAATACGCTGCGGTAGGTGCTGAATAAGGTGATGGTGATGCCTATAATGATCAATACAAAGAATAAAAGGAGCATGGTGGAAGTGGAATGCACCACCTTGATCTCAGGAACCAGGTTGCCCGCAATGGTGATCAGTATATAGATCAGGGTAACCGCAATCACGGCACTGATGGCCCCATTGATGATCGCCCTTAAGTTCAGGGGGCGTGCAATAAATCCACGCGTTGCGCCTACCATTTGCATGGTCTTGATCAGGAAGCGGTTACTGAACATGGCCAGCCTGATGGTATTATCGATCAGGATAATGACCACGATGGCAAGGATAATGGCTATGACCAATAAGATCAGGCTAATGTTGCGCAGGTTCTTATTCAGGTTGGTAACCAGTTCCTTTGGGTATTGTACATCCGTTACGTAAGCACTTTGGGTCTGCTCGATATTCTTACGAATGGCCTCAAGTGTATCCACCTGCACAAATTCCTTTTTCACATTGAAATAAATGCTGTTGGGCAGGGGATTGTAATCAAGTATTTTGTTCCAGTCCTCATTTCCATCAGACAGGTATTTCTGCCTGGCCATTTCCTTATTGACAAAGCTGTAATTTTTGACATAGGGCTGTGAGGCGAAATATTGCATTAAAGCTACGCTGTCCTTTGAGGGCACATCGCCCCTTAAATGAACTTTTACTTCCACATTTTCCCTGAAATAATCACCCAGCTTGGCCGCATTTATGACCAGCCAGCCCACAATGCCTAGTAAAAAAAGAACAAGCGTCACCCCGATAATAGACATTACATAGGATGGTTTTCCACGTCTTGCTGCTGCTTTGCTTGATTGAGCCATGCTATCTCTTTGTTTAAGAAGTGAACAAAAATAAAGGTTTGGTGCTTAGCATTGAGGTCAACCCTTTGGTTTTGCAAAGTTTAAAGCCTGAAAGGGTTATTTTTGCCCTCCCTAACGGTTGCCTGTTATTGAATATTGTTACGCTATTTAAGCGTAAATGAGAAAATTTTGATAAATGAACCTATAGAACCTGGAAGGTTCTTTTTTTAAATCCCTGAGCAACTATAGACAAAAAGTAAAAGATCAATGGAGTACAAATTCAGAGATATTGAACAGAAATGGCAAAATGCATGGACGGAACAAGGTGTATATAAAGTTCCCAACGATACCACAAAGCCCAAATATTATGTGTTGGATATGTTCCCTTATCCAAGTGGGGCAGGCTTGCATGTTGGTCATCCTTTAGGGTATATTGCCTCTGATATTTTTGCCCGCTATAAAAGGTTAAAGGGATTTAATGTGCTGCATCCTATGGGCTATGACGCTTTTGGGTTGCCAGCAGAACAATATGCCATTGAACATGGTGTGCATCCTGCTGTAAGTACAACTAAGAATATCAAGACCTTTCGCAGCCAGCTTGATAAGATAGGCTTTTGCTTTGACTGGAGCCGGGAGGTCAACACTTCTCAACCGGGTTATTATAAATGGACACAGTGGATATTTCTGCAATTATTTAAAAGCTGGTATAACCGTGAGAATGATAAGGCTGAGCCGATAGATCAACTGGTTGCCATTTTTGAAGATAATGGAAATAAAGACCATCCCATTCCAGATAGCAATTTCCAGATACCCGATTATCCGCATGTCACCTTTACCGCGGAAGCATGGAATAGTTTCCCTGAAAAGACTAAGCAGGTCATACTTATGGAATACCGCCTGGCATATTGTGGGTATGGTGAAGTGAACTGGTGCGAGGCATTGGGAACGGTACTGGCCAATGACGAAGTGATTAATGGTGTAAGCGAGCGCGGTGGGTATCCTGTTGTAAAAAAGAAACTGCGTCAATGGTACCTGCGCATTACGGAATATGCCGATCGTTTACTGAAAGGACTGGAAACAGTGGATTTCAGCGATGCCATGAAGGAAATGCAAGGCAACTGGATCGGGAAAAGCAGTGGTGCAGAAATGGACTTTGCCATTGCTGGTCATGAGGATGATGTATTGAGAGTTTATACTACAAGGCCAGATACCATTTTCGGTGTTGATTTTATGGTGATAGCTCCTGAACATGAATTGGTTGAGCACATTACAACAACGGAACAAAAAGGTGCTGTAGAGGAATATATTGCCTATGTCAAAAGCCGCAGTGAAAGAGAGCGGATGGCAGAGAAAAAGATCAGTGGTGTATTTACCGGCGCATACGCCATTAATCCATTTGATGGAAAACAGATACCCATCTGGATCTCTGAATATGTATTAGCGGGTTATGGCACGGGAGCCATTATGGCTGTGCCCAGCGGGGATGAAAGAGACCACAAGTTTGCCAGGTATTTCAACCTGCCGATAACCAACATCATAGGTGACGCGTACAACGGCGAGGAGGCTAACCCAACCAAGGAAGCACGGTTGAGCAATAGTGGCTTCCTGGATGGAATGGTGATGAAGGATGCCATTGATGTTGTTATCAATAAGCTGGAAGAAATGGGAATAGGTAAACGGCATGTGAATTACAAGATCAGGGATGCAGCGTTTAGCCGACAGCGTTACTGGGGTGAGCCATTCCCGGTTAAATGGATTGATGGTATTGCCTGGCCATTAGATGAAACTGAATTACCCTTGGAATTGCCATTCGTTGAATCCTATAAACCGGGACCTGAAGGAGAAGGGCCACTGGCCAACATACCTGAATGGACATTGAGGAACCTGGAGACCAATACAATGCCTGGCTATGCCGGTTCTTCCTGGTATTTCCTCCGATATATGGACCCTCACAATGAGCAAACATTCTGTGATAAGAAATGGAGCGATTACTGGCGCCAGGTAGACCTATATGTGGGAGGTACAGAACATGCTGTTGGACACTTGCTGTATAGCCGCATGTGGACCAAGGCGCTTTTTGACCTGGGATATATCAGCTTTGATGAACCTTTTAAAAAATTATTGAACCAGGGAATGATACAGGGTTCATCCCGTTTTGTTTACAGGGTGCATGGTACGAACCAATTTGTATCAGCAGGCCTTAAAGATCAATACGAAACAGATGATCTTCATGTGGATGTCACCATTGTAGATGGAGTTGAACTGGATATGGAGGCTTTTAAATCATTGAAGCCGGAGTATGCCGAAGCCACATTTATCCTGGAAAATGGAAAATATATCTGCGGTGCTGAAGTGGAAAAAATGAGTAAGAGCAAGGTGAATACGGTCAACCCAGATCTTATTGTAGAGCGCTACGGTGCAGATACTTTCCGTATGTACGAAATGTTTCTCGGGCCTGTAGAAATGAGTAAGCCCTGGGATATGAAAGGCATTGAAGGTGTACACCGCTTTTTGAAAAAACTATGGCGCCTGTTTTTTGATGAGCAAAAAGGAAACCAGGTTACGACGGAGAAAGCAACAGGTGAAGAATTAAAAGTATTGCACCGCACCATACGTAAAATAGAAGAGGACACTGAACGCTTTTCCTACAATACGGCTGTAAGTGCCTTTATGGTTTGTGTCAATGAACTAACCGATTTGAAATGTCATAAAAAGGAGATCTTCGAGCCCTTGCTAATATTATTGACACCGTATGCCCCTCATGTAAGTGAAGAACTGTGGCACCAGCTCGGAAATACAACTACCATACTCGATGCGCGTTTTCCAAAATTCGAATCTCAGTATGTAATTGAAACTTCCAAGGAATACCCTGTATCCATAAATGGAAAATTACGAACACAGATAGTGCTTGACCTGAACGCAACACAACAAGAGGTACAGGACATTGTGATGGCTAACCCCGTAGTTCAAAAATGGATGGAGGGTAAGGGGTTAAAGAAATTTATTTATGTGAAAGGGAAGATGGTGAATGTGGTTATTTAATGACCCTTGCCATGCCATTGAATACGAGGAACACATGGAGTTTAAATTATAGCCAATTATTTGAGACCTTAATAATCTTACCATGAAAAGATCAATCGCTCTTGTGGTTACCATTTGCCTGGTTGTTTTTTTGCAGGCACAGTCCCTTAATATAATGACATTTAATATCCGGCTGAATGTTGCATCTGATAGCCTGAATGCCTGGCCTTACAGGAAAGACAAGGTGGCTTCGCAGATACTGTTTCATGAAGCTAATATTGTAGGTGTACAGGAGGCTTTGTATGACCAGATGATGGATCTGCAAACCAGGCTTACAGGTTATAAGTATGTAGGGGGCGGTAGGGATGATGGTAAGCAGAAAGGTGAATTTTCAGCCATTTTTTACGATACGGCAAGGTTGCAATTGTTACAATCGCAAACATTCTGGCTTTCCGAACAACCTACTATTCCCGGAAGTAAAGGATGGGATGCAGCAATTACCAGGATTGTTACCTGGGCAAAGTTCAGGGACCGTAGGACTAAAAAGCAATTCTATGCTTTTAATACTCATTTTGATCATATGGGAAGGATTGCCCGGAGGGAAAGTGCAAAGCTCCTTTTAAAGAAGGTAAAAGATATAGCTGGTTATTATCCTGTAGTGGTAACAGGTGATTTTAATTCAAAGCCTGATGATGAACCCATACAGGTGATTACCGATGCCACGGATGCAGATCATCTCATAGACTCTAAGTCCATAAGCGCAACAGGCCATTATGGCCCTACAGGTACATTTAATGGCTTTCAATCAAAGGAAGTGGACAACGAGCCTATAGATTACATCTTTCTTAAAAATGGCGGACGTGTAATAAAGCATGCTACATTCTCACAAAGCTGGGAAGGGCGTTTTTCTTCCGATCACTTTCCTGTATTTGCCAGGATAATTTTATAGTTGGAGCATTCAATTTTCACATTGATCCATACCAGCGGTGTGGATTTTTTATTTATAGGAATGATAGTTGTGCAAGAAAAAGAAAAGGCAATAAATGGCACATCCCAACCTCACATTGATCCAGGCACTACGCCAGGCAGCTACTAACCTCAGGAATGGTAAGCCATATGCCTGGGGACACCATGGGGCTTGCAATTGCGGCCATCTATTACAGGTGGTAACTCATTTGAGTAAGGAAGAGATATTAAGCTATGCCCATACCGGCATAGGAGAGTGGACGGAGATCGCTCAGGGCTGGTGTGAAACAACAAGGGTTCCTGTAGATATGCTGGTTTCCAAACTGGAAGCAATAGGTTTAACAGCTACCGATATTCACAACCTGGAATACCTGCAGGATAGAGTCATATTACAAAAGCTACCCGGCGGATTCCGCTGGTTGCAAAAGAATCAAAGGGAAGATGTGGTCCTATACTTTGAAACTATGGCTGATGTGCTGGAAGAAAAATTGATCAACAGAATAGATATCACCCAGGTAGCCAATACTCCAGTTCTTATATTAGAAAATAGTAACCAATAGCCAGGAAGCTGCTGGTTGATTATTGTTTCACCAACCGTATCATGGCGCTGCTATTTTCCGTACTTGCCAGTTTGGCTTCATACCTCTTGTCCCCAACCAGGGCCACCATATAAGAAGTATTTGGAGGGATGGACCCTAAATTCTCTGCAACCATTGTCAATTCATTGGTGTCTGCCAGTTCCTGAACAGGCAATTTGATGGAATAAGCTTTGTCTGTTAAACGGATGTGCGTAAAAATCAACCTGGCATTCAGAAATAAGGAAATAGAATCACCATCTACTTCGGCATTATCATAAAACCTTAGTTCCACTGAATCTCCTTCAATTGGTATGTCTGCTGTAAAGACCTTCTCCCTTGAAATATATTTTTCTTCTATGGTGAGCGGTTTTATTTCTGGTGTAATAACAAGTGCTGAAGTTGTAGGGACAGATGTCATTCCAGGCAAAAGCACAGGCGGTGTTTCTTCTTTCTTATTTTCTATAACAACTGGTTCCTCATGAGGTCTGATGTAAGGTGTAAAGGCTATCAGGAAAACGCTGTCAATGATGTCAGGGTCATTAGCACCAATAGTGTAATTGTCGACAACATAATCCCATTCATCAGGAAATTGTGGATCATGGATTTTAGTCAGAGCTACTATGCCGTTTTTTTGCTCTGGTTTTCTTTTAGGAGAAGACTTTCCATCAAGATACATTTCACCTCCCCCAGGGCAATTGAAATCTGCTTCTGAAAGGAGTGGGGTGCGTGAAGCGCCACCCAATGGCTTATCGCCCTTATCTTCAATCAACTGGTCATCCCACCATATAACACTATTGTTGTTGGGATCGAAATAACCCTTGATACTATATCGCCTGTAATTTTTGGAAGATTCGTAATAATACGAAGTGCCTGTCAGGCTATCTCCTTTTTGAATGATCTTTACCTCAACATTTTTCTTATCAATCTTTCCTTTCCACACACCTGTTACCTGCTGGGCACGAGCTGAAAATGTAATGCTTAACAAAATAAATGAGGATACTAAGCGAATCATATTGGTGTTTTCAAGGTGAATGGATTATTAACGGTAAAAGATAATAATAATTGTCTTTTCGCAGGCGCTATTCATTGGTGTGTAGTGGTTAATACCTATTGCATGGGATACTTAGCAATTGCTGCAAGCAATAGTGCTTTTACGAAGCAATTTTCACAGCTATGTTAATGTTATGCGATTAAAAAAGCCCCGGTAAGTTCCGGGGCTTTTTTCATTTAAAAGTCTTTCTTTTTGTTTTTGATCTCTTCTAGCATTTCTTTCACCGCTCTTTCCAGTTGAAGGTCCTTGCCAGTTAAAATAGATTTGTAATCATTTGCTACTTTAATATCAGGTTCCAGTTGCAAATTCTCTGTGGGTCTTTTTTCTTTTCCAATTGTTGCTACCATAGGAATTCCAAATACAAGTGTAGGATCTATTTGTGTTTCCCACCATACTGCTGTTCCGGTACCAGGCACCGGCATGCCAATTGTTTTTCCTATACCCAAACTTTTATAGGCATAGGGAAATATAAAGGCATCTGAATAGTTGCTCTCACTCATTAACACAGTTGAAGGTGCTGTCCATTTATTAAATGGCTCTGATGATTTGATCTGTGTTCCCTGTGGAGCCATGCCCAGGTATTTTTTACCGCTCAGGAAAGTAACCAGGTCATCATGCAGCCAACCACCACCATTAAAGCGGGTATCTACAATCAGCGCTTCCTTATCTCCTTCTTTTCCCAGCACATCCTCATAAGTGGAACGGTAACTGGCATCGTTCATTCCCTGTACATGCACATAACCTACTTTGCCGCCAGATAATTGCTCTACTTTTTTCCTGTTGCTACTTACCCATCGTTCGTACAGCAGGTTTTGTTCTTCACCCTGTGATATAGGTTTGGTGGTTTCATCCCAACGCTGTTTTGTTTCCGGATCGAATAGACTCAATAGAATGTTTTTACCTGTTTTGCGGTTGAGTAACCTGGCCCAGTCAAAACTATTGTTGATGGCTTCATCATCTATCTTTTCAATGATAACACCCTTTTTGATCTTTGTTTTGGCATTAACAAAAGGCCCTCCCTCCAGTACTTCCATAACCTTCAGCCCATTACCTTCATAGGTCTCATCGTACAACATTCCAAGGCTGGCTGTTGCATCTCCATTCTGAACCTGGGGAGCATAACGTCCTCCTGTATGCGAAGCATTTAGTTCGCCAAGGAACTCGCTCAATAATTCCTGGAAATCGTAGTTGTTATTAATGTGCGGGAGGAATTTGGCATAAGTGGTATGGTACTGGTTCCAGTTAACGCCACCAAGATTGGGGTCATAGAATTTTTTGGCGACCTGTCTCCAGGTGTGGTCGAATATATAGGCTCTTTCTTCTGTTGCCTTCAACACCATTTCTCCATTAACAGTTACTGGTGATACCTTACCGCTTTCCGCATCCACTTTCATGATTTTTCCATCACTTACCACAAAAAGATTTTTTCCATCTGCAGTCAGGCTCATGCCTGCGGGGCCACCATCCATTTTAGCTACCAGTTTGGTCTCTTTGGTTCTGGGATTGGTCATCCAAAGGTCGTAGCCTTTTTCCATCCGCGCCATGAAGTATAATTTCTCCCCGTCATTGCTAAGGATATAATCAGATATATTCCCCGAGTTGATGGTGAGCCGCATTTTGCGATGGTCCAGGCCTTCTATCATTGGCTGCCAGCTTTTGCCGGGAGGATTGATCTTTAAGCTGCTGTCTTTTTTGAGGGCTTCCTTATCCTTGTCTTCCTTTTCCTTCAACAGGCTGAATTCATCTTTATTCAGTTTGAACTTGTCATAAGCTTCCTGGTCAAAGAACATGGCATATACATCCACTTCACGGGCACCCTGTACAGCCAGGGGTCTTTTGCCATCCCTGTCTGTTACCCACAATAAAGCCTTACCGCCAAAAGCCCATTTGGCCAGTCCATCAGAAAAACCACTTTGAGTAAGGTTTATCCTTTCTCCTGATCCATCTGCTTTCATCAAAGCTACTTCTGAAGAAGGCCATTTTCCTTCGGCAGAATTGAAGGCGATCCATTTGCCATCCGGCGACCAGGTATAATACTGGTCACCATCTGCATAAGAGAAATTGACACCTTTTGGAACTATGGTCCTGCTTTTTTTGGTAGCCAGGTTATAGACTTTCAAAATATTTCTTTCTTCCAGGTACGCGATCTCTTTTCCATCCGGAGAAACTTCAGGTTGAAATTCTTCCGCCTCAGTGGCGATAACAGGTTCTTCTTTGATAACCGTTGATGTATAAAAATATGGCTCTTCCTTGCGCTCAATAGAGGCTTTATAGATGTCCCAGCTATTACCTCTTTCAGATGCATAATAAAGAGAACGGCCATCAGGGCTGAACTCAACAGTTCTTTCCTGTGACGGAGTGTTCGTGATACGCTTGGTGATGCCCCCTTCCACAGAGGTTACAAATACTTCACCCCTGACAACAAATGCTACTTCCTTGCCATTTGGCGACAATACTGTTTGGGTAACATTTGAATTCACAGGCAATATCTTGTCATCATTGCCTCTTGTATCCTGGTTTATGGTAATGGAAACTTTTTGAGGCTCAGAACCTTCCTTCAAAGTGTATATCTCGCCATCATAGGTAAAACAAAGCAGGCCATCGGAAGAGCGGCTTAAAAAACGAACGGGATGTTCTTTGAAATGTGATAGCTGGCTCAAGGAAGTTCCGCCTGCTACACTGGCCTTATAAATATTTTGTGTACTACCTTCCTTTTCACTCAGGAAATAAAAACTATTATCATCATTACCCCAAACCGGGTTACGGTCTTCGCCTTCAAAAGTTGAGACCTGCATATACTCATCTTTCTTAGTGTCATACACCCAGACATCCCGGGTCACAGATGAAGTATGGTGTTTGCGATAGGCATCTTCATAACCTTTGCGATCCTGGAAAATTAATTTGTCACCACTGTTGTTGAAACGGGCAAATTCAGCACCAGCGGAGTTGAATAAAACAGACCGGCCACCTGTTACAGGTACCTCGTACAATTTCTGGAACAGGTTACGCTGGGGAAAGCGCGCCGATGTGTACACATCATTCCTGTTGGTGCCAAATAATATAGACTTGTTGTCTACAGTAAAATCGTATGGATAATCATTGGCAGAATTGTAGGTTAATCTTTTTGCTTCCCCTCCGGTAGCAGGCATGATGTACACATCAAAATTTCCGTAGCGGTCAGAAGCAAAGGCGATCCATTTTCCGTCATGGCTCCATACGGGCATGTAATCATACGCTTCATGAATGGTCATTGGATAGGCCTCTCCCCCGGAGGAAGGAACTTTGTAAAGGTCACCTTTATAACTAAACACGATTGTTTTGCCATCAGGTGACAGGGAAGGATACCTCATCCATAGGGGGGTGTTTTGGGCATTACCGGCCAGGCTGAAGGCCATTGCAGCCAGCGCAATCCATCTTTTCATCATACAGTTGTTTAATTTTATTGTAAGAATACTAAATTATCAACTTACAGTATATGAACTCACTGAAATGGGAAGAGCGGTTAAAAGCGCACAGGGCCAAATTCTCCTCCATCGTGCCCTATGAAAAAGGTGATAAATTATTATTGATGGATTTTACAGCCGGCAACAATGAACTGACAGAAGATCTGGTCAGGGACACAGAGAAATTTACAAGGTATATCAATGCCAGTTTAGGTTCGGCAGGCGCACGTTATGGTATTGGTGGATATAATGAATGCAGAACAATTTATTCAAGAAGTGATTTATTTGATAAAAGCAGGCCTGCTGTAAATGAATTGCAGCACCAGTTGATTGATACACTGGAGGAACCCAGGTGCATACACCTGGGCGTAGACATCTGGGGTAAGCCTTATACTAAAGTAATGGCACCACTGGATGGGATCGTTCACAGTTTTGCATTCAATAATGGGTTTGGTGATTATGGTGCAACGATCATTCTTACACATAACCTTGATGGACAAACTTTTCATACATTATATGGTCACCTGAGCCTGAACTCTATCAAAAACATCCAGGAAGGTGACAGAGTGAAAGGGGGTGATGTGTTCGCTGAATTTGGGATACCATTTGAAAATGGACAATGGCCTCCTCATTTGCATTTCCAGGTGATCATAGATATGGAAGACAGGAAGGGTGATTATCCCGGTGTATGTGCGCCTTCAGAGAAAGAAAAGTATTTGAACAATTGTCCTGATCCCGACCTCATATTGAACCTGCAATAATGGTTGTAAGCAAACACTTGTGTATCGCCGTTAGATGTGCGAAAATATTTGCCATATAACCAAACATATTGTGGTAACTTACAATAATCAGTCAACAGCTGAGTTTCAGTTTTATATTCCTCACTTTAAATCAGAATTATGGCAATGAATCTTCTCGATGCTGTGCGCAATTATCTTCCCTCCAATCTTGCAGAAACAGCATCCAAATACCTGAATGAATCTCCGACAGGAATTAGTAAAGCAATTACAGCAGCAGTGCCCGCGTTGTTAGCAGGTTTTGTAAACCGTGCAGAAAGCGGGGATGCCCATGGATTGTTAAATGATGCTCATGCCGCTGCAGATAGCGGTGTATTAAATAACCCACAAGGCTTGTTTGAAAACACTGGTGGTTTGTTAACAGGTGGACTGGATCGTTTGAAGGGTTTATTTGGCGGTGGCGGTATTGGAAGTATTGCATCTGCCTTATCATCATTCGCCGGAATCAAATCTGATTCTATTCAATCTCTGCTCGCCATGCTGGCACCATTGGGATTGGGAGTACTTGGCCGGCATGCCAGGGAAAATAATCTCTCAGCCCAGGGTCTTACCTCTTACCTGGCAGATCAAAAATCAAATATAATGAGCGCATTGCCTGCAGGATTGTCACTGGGCAGCCTGTTTGGCGGTGCCAAAATTCCTTCAGCCAATGTAGGACAAAACATCAGGGAAGGGAAAGCGTATGTTGAAGACCGGGCACCAAAATCAGGAACCAGCCCCATTTTGTGGGTTATTTTGGCTGTTGCAGCCATCGCATTGTTATGGTATTTCCTGGGTAAGGGATGCAATAAATCTGAATCGGAAGCGGTAACAACTGATACCACTACCACCATGACCACTGCGCCGGTTGATACAACTACAAGCACCACAACAACTACTACCACTGAACGCCAATCCATGAAGGTGAAGCTGGCCGATGGTACTGAAATAAACGCCTATACGGGTGGGATAGAAGACCAGTTGGTAAAATGCCTGGATGATGCAGCCTGCCAGGCTGGAAAAGACAAATGGTTTGATTTTGATAATATCAATTTTGAAACAGGAAGTGCCAAGCTGACTGCCGAAAGCCAGCAACAGGTTCAAAACATAGTGGCTATATTAAAAGCCTATCCTAAAGCCAAGATCAAAATTGGTGGTTATACAGATAAGGTAGGCAATGCTGATGCCAATAAGAAGTTGAGCCAGCAAAGAGCTGATGCTGTAATGAATGCTATCAAATCTGCAGGTGCTACTGCAGGGCAGTTGGTCGGTGCAGAAGGTTACGGTTCCCAGTTTGCCAAAGTGGATGCTTCTGCTTCAGATGAAGAAAGAAGATCAGACAGGAGGATTGCTGTACAATTGCGTGAAAAATAGAAAGATATGCCAAGGTATCCTGCACCATGATGCAGGATACCTTTTTTATTTTACAATCTTAAAGTTGAACAGGGGTGTTCCCAACGACCTGTAAACTAATACCCAAAAAGGTACTATAGCCTCAACGGCCCTTGCAGATTCTATTCCACCCAGGTCTAAAATCTTGTCTGCCTTCCAGTTAAAATTATCAGCAAGAAATTTCCTGACCTTATTTTTTGCTTCCGCATCATTACCGCAGATAAAGAGGTTATGGTCTGCCTTATTCACTTCCCTGGCATCAACCATTAATTTATAGTTTACTGTATTCAATGTTTTTACAACAAATGAATCTGGCATTGCTTTTTGAATTTCTTCTCCTAATGAATTGGAGTTGCCCAACCCTTCAACGATCTGGGGTGGCAAACCTTTGGTAAAATCCAAAGGATTGGTAATATCTACAACGATCTTCCCATCGAAGTTCTCCTTATTTACTGAACTGATCGCCTGCAATGCATTGGCCCCGTTAAGGCATAGAAAGAGCATTTCTCCAAAAGCAGCAGCATCATTAAAATTGCCCTGCGAAGCATGCTCATTGGATTGTTCCACCCATTCTGCAGCTTTTTTGTTGTTTTGCGTCCGGCTGCCCATCATTACATCATAACCCTTATCTATTAAAGCTGATGCTATGGCTTCGCCAACTGTTCCGGTTCCTAAAACGCCTATTTTCATGGTTTAACTCCTGGTTTAGATAATGATCAAATCAATGTATCCATACAATGGATCTTCCAAATTTCCCCTTCAAAAGGTACGGCAAAATCTTTCAATTTATAGTTACAGAATCCTAATGTGCATTCTCAGCCTGATAATATGCTATTGTATTCTACGCCATGGTTCCAATGGAAAAATAAATGGGTTGACCTGGTTGGGTACAATGGATTGCTGCCTGCTTTTATGACCTTGTAAAGTAGCTTATTAAAAGAGATCCTTAACAGGCTTTGCTGCTCAAAATCATTACATTTACAGCATGTCCAATCCTAATTTACAAGGCGACAAAAATCAGTTAACATCGGCGGATAAAGAGTTTGAAAATGGCATCAGGCCACGGGAGATCAATGATTTCGCCGGGCAGAGCCAGGTGATCGAGAACCTGGTGATTTTTATCAAGGCTGCCAAGATACGTGGGGAGGCCCTTGATCACGTCTTGTTTCACGGACCCCCGGGTTTGGGTAAGACGACGCTTTCCAGGATCGTTGCCAATGAATTGGGGGTGAATATTAAGGAGACTTCCGGCCCTGTAATTGAAAAGCCGGGTGACCTTGCAGGCTTACTTACCAACCTTGAACCTAATGATGTATTATTTATTGATGAAATTCACAGGTTAAGTACGGTAGTCGAAGAATACCTCTATTCTGCCATGGAAGATTATAAGATCGATATCATGATCGATAGTGGTCCTAATGCCCGAAGCATACAGATCAACCTGAATCCTTTTACACTTATTGGAGCTACCACCCGCAGTGGGTTATTATCTGCTCCTTTGCTATCGAGATTTGCCATTAAATCAAGGCTGGAATATTATACGGCTGAAACATTAAGAAAGATCATTTTGAGGGCTGCACATATATTGAATGTGGAAATAACCAATGAAGCAGCCGCCGAAATATCAAGGCGTAGCCGGGGCACTCCTCGTATAGCCAATGGGTTGTTGCGACGGGTGCGGGACTTTGCACAGGTGTTGAATGATGGCCAGATAGATATTGGCATTACACAACATGCCTTAAAAGCTTTGAATGTGGATGAACATGGATTGGACCATATGGACAACCGCATACTTTTAGCTATCATAGATAAATTCAAGGGAGGCCCCGTTGGCATCACTACCATTGCCACTTCGGTGGGAGAGGAAGCCGGAACCCTTGAGGAAGTGTATGAGCCCTTCCTGATCCAGGAAGGATTTATTAAAAGAACACCAAGGGGTAGGGAAGCTACACCTAAAGCGTATGAACATTTAGGAAAAGCGCTGCCCGGATCTTATGGTCCCTCTCTTTTCAATCTTTGATCTGGTATGGATTCATCACTGTTTGACAAACTATTATGAAGCAAATAATGCTATGCCTGTTGGTGACAACGGGCATCCTTTTTTCCTGTACGCCAAAGAAAGATGTGTTGGTAAAAGCCTGGATATTCAATGATGCTGAAAATGGGGATCAAAGAGGAAACCCTGGTACAGACCCCGGCCTTGTTATAGACAGTCATTACAATACAGGTAATTTTATAGACATACAGGCTGATGGTACTTATTCAAGCTATCTGGCTGATTATGAAACAGGTAAATGGTTTTTTAAGGACCAGATGCTGATACTTGTAAACCGTAAAAAAGATATACTGGAATTACAGGTGAATAAACTGGATGACAATGAACTGGTATGCACTAATAAAATGAAACAGGTGGTTTACAGGTTTAAAGGTCTTCCTAATAGCTTTGTTTCAAAAGGGGAGAATCCTTTTTCATTGACCAATAATCTTTGGCGCATAAAACCGTTAAAACGCGAAACAGATGAAGAGCTGAGGAAAAGGATGAAGAATCATTTCACTTACTGGAAGCAATATTTTGCCATGGGGCTTAAGAATGAAATAGAGGTACTGAACATTGGAAGCACTCCCAGCCTTTTTAAATTATACGGTAACGGTATTCAGCTGGAATACTACGAAAACCTGTTCCCGGAGTGGAAGAATTGCTTTTATGACAGTACAGATTGCAGGATGGCTTACGAGAATGTGTATTACAAAATGTACCAGAAGAAAATAAAATGGCCGGATACTGAAAACCGTTTTGAAAGGTTCGTTGCTGCATTCAGCCAGCTGGAACAATGGATGGATGAAGAAACATCTCCTTATGTCAGGGCAGCCAGCAAACAAAAAAAGGATTGAGAATACCCAATCCTTTACATAATCAATTTATTTCTGATCATTCCTGCACCACAAGCCTGAAGCCATTGCCATGTATGTTTACGATCTCAATCTTAGGATCGTCTTTCAGGTACTTACGCAATTTGGCGATGTATACATCCATGCTTCGGCCATTGAAATAAGTATCACTTCCCCAGATTCTTTTCAATGCCTGCTCTCTTGGTAGCAAATCGTTCATATGCTCACAAAGCATTTTGAGTAGTTCATTTTCTTTAGGAGAAAGGGTTTGCATTTTTCCATCATGTGACAACTCACGAAGTTTTGGATTGAAATGATAAGAAGAAAGATCAAATTCTTTATTCTCAGATTCCCTGTTCAACTCTTCGTTACGCTTCAGTATCGCTTTTATTTTATGCAGTAATACTTCACTGTCAAAGGGTTTGGTGATATAATCATCAGCGCCCAGTTTATATCCCTGGATGATATCTTCCTTCATGGTCTTTGCACTCAGGAAAAAGAGCGGAACATCGGGATTTATATCCCGGATCTCTTCAGCCAGAGTAAAGCCATCCATATTTGGCATCATAACATCAAGCAGGCAAAGGTCGAATTGTTCACGCTGAAAAGCGGCAAGTCCAAGCCGGCCATCTCTTTCCAGGGTAACATTATAATCATTCAGTTCAAGGTAATTCTTCAGAACACTTCCCAGGTTTGGATCATCTTCGCATAATAAAATCTTAGCTTTTTTTCCTTCCATGACTAATGGGTTTTTAATTGAGAAATAAAGTTAACGCATTTGCTCATACGCGTTTTATGATTAGTTGCATTGATCTTCACAAATTTGTCCCTATGCCTGTTTAATTTTGCATAGGAGAAATTTGATATGCAGATCACGCCAGACAATAAATTGAAAAAACTGATCATCATAGGTGACCGGGTACTGATCCGGCCTACACGACCCAATGAACGTACTGAAACTGGTTTATACCTTCCACCGGGTGTGCAGGAAAGAGAAAAAGTACAACAGGGATATATAATAAAAATCGGGCCCGGCTATGCCATACCAATGTTGCAGGAAGAAGAATCATGGAAAGCTCATGAAGAACAGGTGAAATATGTTCCCTTGCAGGCCAGGGAAGGGGACCTTGCAATTTTCTTATTAAGCGGTGCTACTGAAATTATGTATGGCGGCGATAAATACTTTATTGTACCGCAAAGTGCCATCTTGATGCTGGAGAGGGAAGAAGAATTATAGATGGCAATTTATGCCAGTGCCTGGTTGGAATAGCTCATTTGCTTTTGCACCCTGTTGAGCAGGTCCGTATAATCAAATGGTTTTTGCATAAAATCATCAGCACCAACCTGCGACATGAGGCCAAGAGAGTTATCATAACCAGACATCATGATTACCCTGATGTTACTGGTCTCATCATCATGTTTCAGTTGGTTGCAGAAATCGCGGCCATCCTGGTCAGATATAAAAACATCCATCAGGATCAATGCGGGCTTATGTATCCTGATCTTTTGAACAGCCTCTTCAATGCGGGAGGCAAGAACAGTATCGTAACCCTGGCCTTTTAATATGATCTGCACAATCTGTAACAGGTCCTTATTATCATCCAGCAGGAGAATCTTTTGATTACACACGGTGATCGATTTGCCCTGTCTATTCAAATATCCTTCCAAAAAATGCAAACAGGTGGATTTCAGCCTGTTTGTTTAACCGGCTATCACATGAGAAAGCATTTCAGAAACCTTATTGGTAAAGGCCTGGTATTGATTGGGTTTGGTTATGTATTGAACCTGGTACAGTTCAAAATAACGTTGGTCAAGACTGCTTGACGAAGTGCTGAAAACGACCAAAGGGATCTTGCTGAGATCCTCATCTTCCTTGATTAACTGTATGGCCCTGCGTCCGTCCATCTTTGGCATATTGATGTCCATAATGATAAGGCAGGGAAGCTCTCCTGACTGTTTTGCACGGTATAGGTAAGCAAGTCCTTCTTCGCCATTCTTTGCTTCCACCACTGAAAAGGGAGTGCTGTGGTTTTTGATTGCTTCCTGGATAAAAACCAGGTCATCTCCATCATCATCCATACATAATATAGTAGTGGAAAAAACCATCTATACAAATCTAAGTCAAAGACTTTTGCATCTGAATTCGTAGAATTACGATTCTTTTTGCGGGAAATACGGTTCAAGTAAAACCTTTTACAAACCCAAAAACATGGGCAAGGCTTTTTGTTCGCCCTGTAATTATTTTCTTTACTTTCAGGTATGCCAAATAAGGAAGATTTTATAGCAGCGGTATCCAGTGGATATAGCTTTAAAGGTGAAGCTTTTAAGATAGGAAGAGCCATGCTCGATGGACAGGTAGTGGAGGGTGCAGATGTGTTGCTACCCTTAAAAACGATGAATCGTCATGGATTGATAGCAGGAGCTACCGGTACGGGTAAAACCAAGACACTGCAGTTGATCAGTGAAGGATTGAGTGACGCAAGTGTACCCGTTCTGTTATTGGATATCAAAGGGGACCTGAGTGGAATAGCTGCTCCGGGAACGCCCAATGATAAAATTACAGAGCGTTCAAAGATCCTTGGGGTTGATTATAAGCCGAAGGGCTACCCTGTAGAACTGCTGACACTTAGCGATAAACCAGGCGTCAAACTGAGAGCCACAGTCAGCGAGTTTGGACCTGTACTTTTAAGCAAGATCCTGGGACTGAATGATACGCAGGGTGGAGTAGTAGCGTTGATCTTTAAATATTGTGATGATAACAAGCTTCCCTTGCTTGACCTTAAAGATTTTATTAAGGTGTTGCAATATGTAACTGCTGAAGGAAAAGAAGAGATTGAAAAGGCATATGGTAAAATATCTACTACATCTACAGGCACCATCCTGAGAAAAGTAATAGAACTGCAACAGCAGGGTGCCGATGCTTTTTTTGGAGAGAAAAGTTTTGATGTGGATGACCTGATGCGTATTTCCGGCGACGGCAGGGGTATTATATCTATTCTGAGGGTAACAGAACTCCAGGACAGGCCAAAGCTGTTCTCGACCTTCATGCTCCAGTTATTGGCTGAGTTATATGCTACCTCTCCGGAAGAAGGTGACCTGGATAAGCCCAAGCTGGTCATTTTTATAGATGAAGCGCACCTGATCTTCAATGATGCTTCAGAAGTATTAATGCAGGAAATAGAGAACATTGTTAAGCTCATCCGTTCAAAAGGCATTGGTGTTTTCTTTTGCACCCAGAATCCAATGGATGTTCCTGCATCAGTATTAGCCCAGTTAGGATTGAAAGTGCAACATGCGTTGAGGGCTTTCACCGCAGCAGATCGTAAGTCTATCAAACAAACAGCAGAAAATTACCCTGAAACACAATACTATGATGTGGACCAAATGTTGACGCAGATGGGTATTGGAGAAGCTTTTGTTACTATGTTGAATGAAAAAGGTATTCCCACACCATTGGTGCATGTTATGCTCAGGCCTCCACAAAGCAGGATGGATATTTTGACCGATGCCGAAGTGCAGAATATCGTGATGAGTTCAAAGTTGGTTAGTAAGTATAATAACCCGGTAGATTCAGAAAGCGCCTATGAGATCTTGAATAAAAAGATCGAAGAAGCGCAACAGAGATCCCAGGAGATAGATCAATTGCAGCAGAAAGCCAAGGCCGAAAAAGCAGCGCCAAAAGAAAAAAGCTTTCTTGATAATCCTATAGTTAGAAGTGCCGGAAGAACAGCAGCAACCATGATCACGCGCTCATTATTAGGCGTTCTTGGTTTGGGAAGTTCCCGGAGCCGCAAGAGTTTGTTTTAAATAATTAGATATCAGATTATTTGTAGCAGTCCCTTTTCATTTGTAGATATCTTTTTTTCGGCCTGGAGAAAATCAATCACTCTCCAGGCTTTTTCTTTCCGGATGCCATTGAGTTTTTGAAATAATTCTTCGGTTGTTAAAGAATGAACTGATAAATGTTCCAAGATCAATACAGCAATTGATTCTAATTCCGCAGGGGTTAAAGTAGATTTTTTCTTTTTGAGGCAATTATCACAAACACCGCAATCCCTGGCAGTTTCCTCTCCAAAATACATGCTGATCGTTTTACTGCGGCAAGCTGCCGTTTGGGCATATGCGATCATTTGATTGGCCCTTTCTATAAAGATGTCCCTTCGTTTGTAATAAAGCATCAGGTTGAACGACAGGTCTTCCGCAGCTACCCTGTTCTTCCTGAAAATAATCTGGGGCTCTGTATTTTGAGGTATGTATTGAATAATGCCAAAGGACGCAATAGTTTTAAGTTGCTTTTTTATTTCTGCTTCCTCTTTTTTCAGAAGTTTGGCTACCAGTAATTCAGATATAAAGCCGGGGAAATCAAATATGCCTTCATAAGTGCGCAGCAAGGAGGTTAGTAATTCTTCATGCTCCGGGTGGCTTTTTTGAAACTCGTACAATCCTTTTTTAGAGGTGGTAAAAACCAATGTTGCAGGAGCAAAATTCTTTTCATTGAAATCCAACCATCCATCACTTTCCAGGGCTTTCAGGGAATATAAAGCGGTGTTGCTGTTTAATTTAAAATTGCGGATGAAGGCATCGAAGTGAAATGTATAACTTTTATCCTGGCCCGTGTTAACGGGTATTTGAAGGTAATTGCCAAGTGCATGGTAGATGGACCTGATCTGCTCCAGGGTTGGATAGCGAACCAGGTGCAACAATGATAATTCTTCCATATCCCTCGTGTCATATAACAGTACAGGAAAGGCTTTTTTACCATCTCTTCCGGCACGTCCGGCTTCCTGGTAATAATTTTCCAAACAATCAGGCGTATCCATGTGGATCACAGTGCGTACATCGGGTTTATCTATGCCCATGCCAAAAGCATTGGTGCACACTATTATCCTGGTTTTATTGTTGATCCAGTCCAGTTGTCTTTTAGATCTTTCTTCAGATTTTAATCCTGCATGATAATATGTGGCCGGCATGCCATGCATCTGAAGCAGGTTGGCAATTTCGCCTGTACGTTTCCGGCTTTTACAATAGACTATAGAAGTTCCCTCTACTTTTTTCAGTATATCTACCAGCTTTGCGATCTTGGAATCAACTTTAAAAACACTGTAGGCCAGGTTCCTTCTTTCAAATGACTGGCGATAAACCTGCCAGCCAGCGTTTGCTTTAGGTTTTGCATGAACTAATTCGGGCATTGCCAGTTTTTCACAAATATCTTTTTGCACTTCCTCAGTGGCGGAAGCAGTTAAAGCCAGAACAGGAACCCCTGCCAACTCTTTTCTTAATTCTGCAATCCGTAAATAGGAGGGCCGGAAATCATAACCCCATTGGGAAATGCAATGGGCTTCATCCACTGCTATCAGGCTTACATCAAAAGATGGAAGGTATTCCTTAAACAGGTTTGTTTCCAGTCGTTCCGGAGAAACATACAGGAATTTAAAATAGTTATGCTTTGCATTTTGAAGTGTCTGGATCACATCAGCTCTTTGCATTCCCGAGTGGATCAGCAGTGCTGGAATGTTCCTTTTTTTCAGGTTTTCCACCTGGTCTTTCATCAAAGCTATTAATGGAGATATTACAAGGCAAATTCCCTGGCTGCCCATAGCGGGAATCTGGAAGCAGAGCGATTTGCCTCCGCCGGTAGGCAGTACAGCCAAAGTATCCTTTCCTGCAAGAATGGATTGGATAATTTCTTCCTGTAAAGGCCGAAATGATTTATAGCCCCAGTATTGCTCTAAAATAGACAGCACTTCACTCATGAAATGCAACAATACTAATCATTTCCGTTTTTTCAACTCATCAAAGAATGTATAACAGGCACTGGCAAGCTCCCTTAATTCTGCGGCTTTTTCTTCAGGTACCAGTTTTACTTCAATGAGTACCTGCATGGCGGTGTCCATCACTACAAGCGCATTCTTCACGGTTTTAATAAATTGTTTTCTCTTTTTTTTCCTTTTAAAAAAGCCACCCTGGGCAATATTGAGATGGACGGTTACCCCCGCATTCCTTATGTATTGAACAAGATTTGTTTTTTCTTCAGGAGGGAGATCATGGGTCAATTCATAACAGGCAACCACCAATCTTTTGGATAGGTAATAGACATCAAGGGTCTTGTATGCTGGTTGAATGGGCATTCGGATTAGCTGGTTGCTCTGTGAAAGTATATAATATAAGTAGTATTTAAAAGCAGGCAGCTTTTGTATTACCGTTTAAGCTATCCTGGTAATTTAGTAAAGGGTCCGTCAATCCAGCTTTTTCACGAATAGCCTAACAGAATTGGCGGCCAGTACCACATCGCTAACAGCCATGATCAGGGCACCATAGGTAGGTCCATAATGACCCAGCAATCCTATAGCAGCCACCGGGATGGCAATAATATTATAGGAGAATGCCCAGAAAAGGTTCTGTTTGATGGTTCTGAAAGTGTGCTTGCCTAATCCCAAAGCAGTTGGTAATTTTTGAAGTCCATGATTGATCAACACTACCTGTGCACTTTGCATGGCCAATTGAGAAGCATCACTCATGGAAATGCCTATCGTTGCCTTTGCAAGGGCGGGGGCGTCATTAATGCCATCACCTACCATGACTGTAGGTGTTTCAGCAGAAAGCTTTTCAATGGTTTGAAGCTTTTGATCGGGAGTTTGCTCAGCTATAACGTTATCAATAGAAAGACTATCACCAAGCTTTTTGGTTTTTGCAAACCTGTCTCCACTTAGCAACACTGTTTTCAAACCTTTTCTATGCAGGTAACTTACTATTTCCGCAGCTTCAGGTCTTAACTGGTCTTTAAGGTCTATCCATCCTGCCAGGGAATCATTATGCAATAAATAAATATTATGGCTATCATCGGTAGTCAATCCTTTTACCATATTGTAAGAACCAAGAGCAAATGAATCACCATTCTTGTTCTCCGCCAGCATGCCCTTGCCTTTGATTTCCCTGATGTTCTTCCAGTGAATAGGATCGGTTGTTTTCCACTCCTCCACAATGCTTTTGGCAAGGGGGTGATTGGAATATTTTTCCATAGAAAAAACAATCCTTTTAAAGGCTTCTTCTGAAAGGATGTTGGTATCAACATGCCATTTATCCACATGAAACTTGCCGGTAGTTAAAGTGCCTGTTTTATCAAATACAACCTGTTTGATATTCTTAAACAATTCAAGGCTTTTGGCATTACGGAATAGTATGCCATTGCGGGCACCTCTTCCCAATCCAACGGCAATGGCAGCAGGAGTGGCAAGACCCATGGCACAAGGACAGGCAATGACCAAAACTGCAATGCTTCGCAATAGAGAAGGGGTAAATTCTTTTAAAATGATCCAGTTGATGAGGAGTGTTAATACAGCTATAGATAATACTACAGGCACAAAAATGGCACTTATCTTATCAGCCAAATGTTGCATAGGCGGTTTTTCGCCCTGTGCTTTTTTTACCAACTCCAGTATATGAGCAAGAACGGAATCATTGCCTGCGGCTGTAACCTGGGCTTTCAGGTTACCGTCTTCAACAATGCTTCCTCCTATAATAAGATCTTTTGCCTTTTTGTGAAGCGGAATACTTTCCCCCGTGAGAATTGATTCATTAATATGCGCTTCCCCCCATAAAATTTTGCAATCAGCCGGTACCTGTTCACCGGTTTTGATCAAAACGAGATCGCCTACACGTAATTGGGTGTTTTCGATAGGGAAAACCACTTCTTTATGGTCCCCATCAAAAGCGATCATATTGGCCATTACTTTTTGCGATTTTACCAATCCTTTTAATGCTCGCTGTGTAGATTGTATGGAAGCTTCTTCCAGGTAATTACCCAGGAATACAAGTGTAATGATTGTGGCAGTGGTCTCATAAAAAAGATAGGCTGGTCCAAGGTTCAAAATGGTGCCGGTAAGACTATAGATGAATGCCGCTGCGGAACCTATTGCGATCAAAACATTCATGTTAGGCACTCCATTGCGAATGCTTTTGATAGCTGATCTGCCAAAGAACCGCATGCCAATAATGAATACAGGAAGTGCAAGGGCCAATTGAATCCACGGGTTCATTAAAATATGGATATGAACACCGGGTATCATATGCAGCATGAGAATTATGGTAAAAGGAAGGCAGAACCAAAACCGGTGCATATTGGTAGATAGAAAAGCATTTTGTTTTGCGGCAGTGAATCCATTGCCTTCCACCTTGTAGCCTAAAGATTCAACACCTTTTGCTATTTGTTGCAGTGGCTTGTTCTCTGTCAATTCAAAAGATACGTCGCCGTCAATAGGATTTACCACCACAGCTTTTGCTCCCTGTTGCTGCAAATATTTATTGACAGTAAGCGCACAATTGGCGCATGTCATTCCTGCCACTTTCCATTGAACCTTTTCCATTCCTGTTGCAAATTTGTTCTGGTGCAAAGTTACTCCAGCATTTTTTGTGCTTTAAACTGTTACATCTTTATCTTTTCAACTTTGTTGCAACCGGATGTTAAAGTTTTACAGGGTGGAAGGCAATTGGTTTGGATTTTTTAAGAGTATGTTCCATTAATTGCATTCACCATATTTGAAGGAATGGGCTTTTTGTTAGGTTTGCACAATGGAGTTTCATGTATCAATTGAAAGGCTGAATGATTTTGCAGCGCAATTCTGGAAGTTGGTGAAAGAAACAAGTGTTTTTGCCTTTCATGGAGAAATGGGTGCTGGAAAAACTACGATCATTGAAGCATTATGTAAAAGTAAGGGTGTTCGGGATGTGATGGGAAGCCCCACATTTTCCATTATTAACGAATATGGCTACTCTGAAAACGGAAAGGAAAAGTTTATATACCATATAGATCTTTACAGGTTAAGAGACGAGCAGGAGATCGTCCAGGCGGGTGTGGAAGATTGCATTTACAGTGGCAATATTTGTTTTATTGAGTGGCCAGAAAAAGCACCACATTTATTGGATGATTCAGTCATGCATGTCTTTATTGAACTCTCGAACGAAGAAGAAAGAATTGTAAAACTGCTTTTGCCTTCCGATAGTTTGGAAGAACTATCGTAATTTGTCAAACCAAATTATAGTCAAAGGCCTTTATGTCCCAACAAAAACCATTTGTAAGCACCTCCTTCAGTTATGAAACTTTAGAAGAAACCCTGGATATAAAACCCAAAGGAGCCCGTTTGCATATTGGTATTCCCAAGGAAATAGCCTTCCAGGAAAACCGCATTGCCCTGACACCAGATGCGGTAAGTGTATTGATCAGTAATGGACATGAAGTGACCATTGAGCACAATGCCGGGGAGGCAGCTCATTTTGCAGATAAAGATTATAGTGAGGCAGGAGCAAGGATATCTTATAACCGTGAGGAAGTTTATAAAGCTCCCATCCTGGTAAAAAGTGCGCCGGTTATCGATGAAGATCTCCCTTTATTACAGTATAATCAATTGATCATTTCTCCCATTCATTTAAGTGTGCTTAAAGCAGAGTTGCTGCAAAAAATGATGGAAAAGCGGATCACTGCCATTTCTTTTGAGAATTTAAAAGATGACAGCGGCAGCTATCCTATTGTGAGAAGCATGAGCGAAATAGCTGGTAGTGCCGCTATGTTAATAGCTGCTCAATATTTAAGTTCTGCCAATCATGGAAAGGGAGTTTTGTTGGGGGGTATTTCGGGAATAGCGCCAACAAAGGTTATAATTATAGGAGCGGGCATCGTTGGTGAATTTGCGGCACGTGCCGCCCTGGCGCTGGGTGCTTCCGTTAAAGTTTTTGACAATAGTGTTTACAGGTTAAAAAGGTTGCAGAATAATATTGGCCAACGGTTATGGACATCTGTGATAGAGCCGCGAATGCTGGCCAAGCAGTTAAAGACCTGTGAGGTAGCCGTAGGGGCCTTATCTTCAGAAACAGGTCGTACCCCCATCGTTGTTACCGAGGAAATGGTTAGCAGCATGCGTACTGGCAGCGTGGTAATAGATGTCAGCATTGACAGGGGAGGATGTTTTGAAACCTCGGAGATCACCAGTCACGAAAATCCTATTTATTTGAGATATGGGGTAATCCATTATTGCGTACCAAATATCCCATCTGGATTTGCAAGGACAGCCTCCCAGGCTATCAGCAATGTATTGATGCCTCTTTTACTCCAGGCCGGTGAGGATGGTGGATTTGAACATATGGTCTGGCACCAGATACATCTAAGAAGCGGCATATATATGTTTAAAGGTGCCCTCACGAATTTCTACTTAAGCGAACGCTTCAATTTAAAATATACTGACCTCAACTTACTCATCGCCAGCCAGCGTTGAATTTTTCATACCTATTATTGAAATAATCCTCTACAATAAGGGGTTGGTCTGCTTTTGGCAATAATTCTCATTATTATTTTGATAAAATATTTAAACAAATGTTTGATTTAATTAAACGTTTGTTTAGTTTTGCGCCTCCAAAAGTTTTCAATGGAATATAACGAGAAACAAATAGCTATAATGGAAGCGGCCGAGAAACTCTTTGCTGACAATGGTTTTTCGGGTACTTCTGTCCGGGATATAGCGGAAGCTGCAGGTGTGAATCTTGCTATGATCTCCTATTATTTTGGCTCAAAGGAAAAGCTGATGGAGGCAATGTTCAGCTACCGTGGCCATTTTATGAGATTAAAAATGGAGAGCATATTGCAAAATAGTAATATGACCCCATTGCAGAAAGTGGAAAAGCTGATAGATGAATACATTGACCGGATATTCAATAAACAATGTTTTCATAAGGTAATGCTGAGAGAGCAAATGGTAGATAGTTCGGGTCCAATTGCAGAACAAATAACCCAATTGAAGGTTACCAACCAGGCGCTTTTCAAGCAATTGATAAACGAAGGACAGAAAAAAGGTGATTTCAAAAAAGGATTGGATGTTCCTTTCCTGATGATGACCCTGGTGGGTACCACGAGTCAGCTATTAACGGCGCAGAAATATTACCGCGAGTTGAATAATCTCCAGGAATTGTCCAATGAAGAATTTGAAAAACACATTAAGAAAAAGCTCAGTGTTTATTTAAAAAATCTATTTAAAGCAATATTAACGTATGAAGCATAGAAGAATTTTGTTGACGGCAGGATGGTGTTTATTCTTTTCTCTGTTTACTACCGGGGTAATTGCACAGGAACAAAAACCCCTTGGGCTCCGGGAAGCTATTGACCTAAGCCTGAAGAACAGTAAACAGCTCAAATCCAGCCATGCAAAGATTGAAGAGGCCACGGGAGCCTTGAAAGAAGCAGTTGAGAAAAGATTACCAGATGCCAATGTGAGTGGATCTTACCTGCGACTAAACAGCCCGAATGTTGATCTTAAGACCAAAAAGGATAATACAGGAGGTGGAACCACTACCACTGAAAGTCCAAAGCCCAGCCAGGCAATGTATGGCATGGCAAATGTTTCTTTACCCATATTTTCAGGTTTCAGGATCAAATATGGTATTGAATCAGCCCGTTTCCTGGAACAGGCTGCCAAACTGGATGCAGAAAGTGACCAGGAAGAAATTATATTAAACACTATAGATGCGTATAACAATCTCTATAAAGCACATGCTGCCGTTGAACTGGTAGATTCAAATCTTCAATCAGCCAGGGAAAGAGCCGCTCAGTTCACAAACCTGGAGAAAAATGGTCTACTGCCAAGGAATGAATTGCTGAAAGCCGAATTGCAGGTTTCCAATACAGAGCTTTCTTTATTGGATGCGCAGAATAATTGGCAACTGGCTAATATTAATATGGACCTGATGTTGGGTCTTCCGGAAAATACAGAATTGCAACTTGATCCCGCAGCTTTCCAGGCTCCTAAAGAATTAAAAGGATTGGCAGAATATGTTCAGCTGGGTTTGCAGAACCGGAAAGATCTTTCTGCTATTTCATATCGGAAAAAAGCAGCTGCTACAGCAATTAAAGCTACTGAAGGTGAAAAATATCCAGGTCTTGCTTTGAGCGGTGGTTATGTGGCTTTGAATGTACCGGGAGTATTGACTGTTACCAATGCGGTAAATATAGGATTGGGAGTGCAGTATAGCATTTCATCCCTTTGGAAGAACAAGGCTAAAGTGCAGCAGGCACAAGCCAGGGAAAAGCAGGTAGCTGCAGGAGAGGAGTTATTGGCTGATGGTATTCGTCTGCAGGTAAACAGTGCATACCAGAATTATTTACTGGCACAAAAGAAGATCGATGTTTATCAAAAAGCCATAGACCAGGCAACAGAAAATTACCGCATTATCAATAATAAATACCAGAATAGCCTGGCTACTACCACAGAACTGTTAAATGCAGATGTGGCTCAATTACAGGCTAAACTGAATTACGCTTTCGCTAAGTCGGATGCCGTGGTTGCCTACAATAAGTTATTGCAATCAGCAGGTCTGCTAACCAATACTGAAACCAAATAAAGAAACAGAAACTGACAATAAAAGAATTTATGGAAACAAAAGTTATAGAAACGAATCAAACGACTCAGAAGGTAAAAGAACCCAAAAAGTCTAACAAGGTTTTTTTGATCATTTTGGTCCTGCTGGTATTATTGGGAGGATGGTTTGGAATTACTAAATATCTTCACGCACAACATCATGAAGAAACGGATGATGCCCATGTGGAAGCCAACATTAGCCCGGTAATTCCCCGTATCTCAGGTTATGTAAAGGAAGTTCGTGTTTCGGATAACCAGCATGTTAAGAAAGGTGATACACTCATGATTCTGGACGACAGGGATTTAAAAATTAAGGTTGACCAGGCCGAAGCAGCACTACAAACGGCACAAAGCAACCTCGGTGCTGCCAGGGCATCTACCAATGCCGCTTCCGCCAATATTGCCACCTCAAGGGCATCAGTTTCTACTATTGATGCACAAATAGAAACGGCTAAGGTCAATGTCTGGAGAGCTTCACAGGATTTCGACCGGTATGCAAACCTGATCAAGGATCATTCGGTCACACAGCAACAATATGAGCAGGCACTTGCGGCCAAACAAACGGCTGAACGCCAGCTCCAGGTATTGCAGCAACAGAAGAACCAGGCCGCACAACAAACCAATGCCGTTGCCACTCAAAGTAATGCAACCTCCTCGCAGATTGGTGTAGCCAGCTCTATCATTAAACAGCGCCAGGTGGATGTGGAGGATGCAAAGCTGAATCTTTCTTATGCTGTGATCACTGCTGCTGCTGATGGCCTCGTGTCCAAGATCAATATCCAGCCCGGGCAGTTCGTAACGGCAGGGCAATCATTATTCAGTATTGTATTGAATAATGATGTATGGGTGGTAGCCAACTTTAAAGAAACCCAGTTTGATAAAATGAAGATCGGCCAGAAGGTGACTGTCCATATTGATGCTTTTCCAGGTCATGATTTTGATGCAAGGCTTACTTCATTTTCACCAGCCACCGGATCCAGCTTTGCATTATTACCTCCGGATAATGCATCAGGCAATTTTGTAAAAGTGGTGCAAAGACTGCCCGTGAAAATTGAGTTCATTAATTCTAACGATCCGGACCTGAAACAATTAAGGGCGGGTATGAATGCAGTGGTAGATGTGCACCTTGATTGATAAAGTGCAGTTCAGGTAGCGGATCAATATATTTTTTAATGGCATCCTATTAAGTTTTTATAGGGATACCAATTTGACCCATTAAGGGTTCGGAATTAATATTATGCAACAGCAAGCTTCTTTGGTTGAATATGGCGCTAAAAGGGTGATCATTACAATTACAGCAATTGTATGTGCCTTGTTGGAAATAGTGGACACAACTATTGTCAATGTAGCGCTCAATGATATGAAAGGCAATCTTGGTACAACCATGACCGAGGTAGGGTGGGTGATCACTGCATATGCAATAGGTAATGTGATCGTGGTTCCTATGACAAGCTGGCTTTCCCAGCAGTTTGGACGGAGGAATTATTTCGCTGCATCCATCATGCTATTTACCTTTTGTTCATTCCTTTGTGGTAATGCAACCGGCATATGGGAACTGGTTGCCTTCCGTTTTCTCCAGGGTATAGGTGGAGGCGCATTATTGGTAACATCTCAAACCATTATTACGGAAAGCTATCCTCCGGAAAAAAGAGGAATGGCGCAGGCTATCTATGGTATGGGTGTAATTATTGGTCCAACACTAGGCCCCCCATTAGGCGGTTATATCGTTGATAATTTTTCCTGGCCCTATATATTTTATATCAACATTCCTATTGGTATCATTGCCACTTTGCTCACCCTGCAGTTTGTGCGCAGTCCTAAGTATGCAGAGAAAAGTAAGGCTAAGGATGTTGACTGGTGGGGCATAGCGTTACTGGCTACGGCAGTTGGTTCCCTGCAATATGTTTTAGAGAAAGGACATGACGATGACTGGTTCAGTAGTGGCACTATTATTTTCCTGACAGTTACAGCAGTTTTCGGGTTGTTCTTCTTCATATGGCGGGAGCTGAGCTTTAGAAAACCAATTGTAGAATTAAGGGTATTGAAAAATGGTAATCTTAGGGTAGGGACCATATTATCTTTCATTATGGGTTTCGGCTTGTATGGGTCCACCTTCATCATACCCTTGTATACTCAGGCCACTCTGGGGTGGACGGCACAGCAGGCAGGTATGCTAATGATACCTTCTGCATTGACCACTGCTTTTATGATGCCCATCATCGGGCAAATGCTTCAAAAAGGTGTGAAACAACAATACCTTGTAGCACTGGGTATGCTTATATTCTTTATCTATAGCTTCTGGGGGTATAAAATTCTTACGCCTGATACGGATTCACATGCCTTCTTCTGGATGTTGATCGTGCGTGGTTTGGGTATGGGGATGTTATTCATTCCAGTTACCACGCTTGCCTTATCTACGCTCAAGGGTCAGCAAATAGGCCAGGGGGCCGCATTTACGGGCATGATGCGACAACTGGGTGGTTCTTTTGGCGTGGCTGCTATTACCACTTACCTGGCACGCAAAAACGAGGTGCACCGTAATGATCTCGTAAGTCATTTAAATATCAATGATCTTGATGTACAACAAAGGGTAGCTGGTATGAAGCACGTTTTTATGTCCAAAGGCATGACGCCTGATGTTGCCCTGCAATCTGCCTACAAGGCCCTGGAATATAATATCATGAAGCAGGCTTCCGTGCTTTCTTATATGGATGTTTTTTTAGGCCTTGGCCTGATGTTCCTTATTTGCATTCCATTTGTCTTAATGGTGAAAAGCAATAAGGGTAAAAAGATAGATGTGTCGGAAGCGATGCACTAATTCAGTACTTAGGTGATACCTTGTTTGAGGGGAGTTTATAATCTGTGATGGCTATAACCTGCTGGCAAAAACCATATTCAACCGGATCATTGGAACATACTACTACCAGCCTGTCGCGGCAGTAGTTTTCTATCAGTGAGAGATACAGTTCAATGCCTTTTGTATCAAGGTTACTGCAAGGTTCATCGAGCAGAATAATGGGAGTGTCAAAAAAAATAGCCTGTGCCAGTTTTACTCTTTGTTTCATCCCGGAGGAGTAATACCTTATCTGTTTATGACCAGCTCCTTTCAGGCCTACCTGTTCAATAATGGCATTGATGGTACTGCCATCAATAAAAGCTTTGAACTTATTATGAAACTGGAGAAATTCTACAAGCGTCATTTCTTCTATTACATCCATGTAGGGTGCACAAAAAGATGTGCCGATGTAGGTTTCTTCAGGAGGTAATAAACCATTGTCATTAATGTGTTCAATAGTTCCCTCACTTAATTGCAGCATTCCACCAAGGCATTGCAGCAGCGTTGATTTACCCGAACCATTATGTCCTGTTATTGCATATCCCGAGCCTGAGATAAATTCAAGGTTGGCATAACGAAAGATCCATTCCCTGTTAAAGCGTTTGCCTGCATTGGAAAGCTTAATCTTCATCTACGCCATTTTTGGAGTAGCGCTTTATGATGCCGATTTTGGATTCCTTAATAAATTGAAGGATATCTGCCCTGGTATCATTATCCGGAACTTTTTTCTCTATCAGTTCCAGGGCAGTGGTTGTGCTATGATTGCCTACGAACAGCAAATGATAGATCTGTGAAATGGTATCGATCTTTTCCTGTGCAAACCCTCGTCTTTGTAATCCTACAATATTCAACCCCATATAACTCATAGGTTCTCTTGCCGCTTTAACATATGGCGGAACGTCTTTCCGGATAACGGTATGCCCAGCCACATAGGTATGAGCGCCTATCCGGGTAAACTGGTGAGCGCCGGCTAGTCCGCCAATGATCGCATATTCGCCTATTTCCACATGTCCTGCCAGTTGCACGGCATTGGCGAGGATGACATGGTCGCCTACCACACAGTCGTGAGCCACATGGGCATAGGCCATCAGCAGGCAATTACTACCAACGGTGGTCTTCCATTTATCCTTTGTACCACGGTTTACTGTCACGCATTCCCTGATGGTAGTATTATCCCCAATTTCAGCAGTTGTTTCTTCTCCCTTAAATTTTAGGTCCTGTGGAATGCCTCCAATGACAGCTCCCGGAAAAATGCGGCAGTTCCTGCCAATGATGCTATGCTGCATGATCACAGCATGAGACATAATATGTGTACCGTCACCAATTGTCACATGGTCATGAATGACCGCAAACGGATCTATAGTTACGTTGTTGCCCAGTTTTGCATTCGGATGGATCGAGGCCAGGGGAGAAATCATACTCTTACTTTAGGTTTCTTTACAATTTGAGCAACCATTTCTGCTTCTGCTGCGATTTTATCGCCAACAAAAATAGTCCCTTTCATTTCACAAATACCACGACGTACTGGGTTCAACAACTCCATTTTGAGAAGTAATGTATCTCCGGGAACAACTTTTTGCTTGAACTTGCAGCTGTCTATTTTTAAAAAGTAGGTATCATAATCATTATCCGGGTCATCCGGAATGGTTAGAATGCCACCCGTTTGGGCCAGCGCTTCTACTTGTAATACGCCAGGCATTACACAGTTTCCCGGGAAGTGACCCTGGAAGTAAGGTTCATTATACGTCACATTCTTAACCGCTACCACGTATTTTTCGTTTAGCTCAATTACCTTATCTATCAACAGGAATGGATACCTGTGTGGCAGCTTTTTTTCTATAGCGTGTATATCATACAATGGGGGTTTCGATGGGTCGTATTGAGGAAACTGCTGGCGGTGCTTGTATTTTTTTATATGCTCCTTGATCTTCCTGGCAAATTCGATATTGCTGGAATGTCCCGGACGATTGGCGATGATATGCGCCTTGAATGGAAAACCTACCAGTGCCAGGTCGCCTATCACATCAAGCAGTTTATGCCTGGCCGGTTCATTGGGAAAACGCAGGTCAAGGTTGTTCAACAAACCACCTTCACTCACTTTCACATTTTCTTTTTTAAATACTTTGGCAATCCTTTTCACATCTTCCTCACTAACCGGTTTGTCCACAACTACAATTGCGTTATTGATATCACCACCTTTGATAAGGTTATTATCCAGGAGGTATTCCAGTTCGTGGAAAAAACAAAATGTGCGGCAAGGAGCTATTTGTTCATCAAATTCTGAGAGGTTTTTTAAGGAGGCATGCTGGGTGCCAAGAACCGGGGAATTAAAATCGATCAATGTATTGATACGGAATTCATTATAAGGCAAGGCCACCATCTCCACCTTTTTCTTGTCATCAGAGAAGCTGATATTATGCTGTAGGGTATAATAAACCTTGGGAGCATCCTGCTGCTGAACACCTGCCTGCCTGATCACCTGCACAAAGGGCTGGGAGCTGCCATCTAAGATCGGCACCTCGTTCCCGTTGATCTCTATCAATACATTGTCCACCATATTGCCAGCCAGTGCAGCCATCAGGTGTTCAATAGTGCCCACCCGGGCTCCATTAGCTTCAATAATGGTACTTCTCGTGGTGTCCACTACGTTATCAACATCTGCTTTTACCGTTGGACTATTAGGTAGGTCAATCCTTTTGAATACAATACCTGTATTGGGTTCGGCGGGTTTCAGGGTCATATCAACCGTTTGACCGGTATGGATACCTACACCGCTGATCTTTGCCTCAGAGGCCAGAGTGTGCTGGAAATCAGAATAAATATTGGACGACTGCATTCGGCGAAAGTATGAAACTATCACTCTATAAACCAAAACTGGGGTGTCAGAATGGGGTGTTAATCAGTTGTAAATATGACCAAAGTCTGAAACAGTGAGTGGCTGTTTACGATGATTATAGGGTAATTTTGCCATCTTCATGCAGTACCAGATTTCATCCGGAAGTTTATTGCCAGAACACCTGGGTTTGAAAACCGACCTTGTGTTTGAGGCTGGGCGACAAATTCCTGGTTCCGTTCATTATTCCATCAGGCGCTATTCCCGTCCTAATAACTGGATGGCAGATGATATTGGCATATTGAATTACCATTACGAACCTTCCAGTCCGGAAAGAAATCACCTGGAGTTGAAATTTTGTATGACCGGTAATATGTATTGCCGGAAAAACGGAAATGAATGCAGCCAGTGCAAAGCCCAGGTTAGCTTTTATTGTGAAGAAAAAATGGAAAGTGTTGACCTCGTAAGTTTTGTATTTTCTTCTACCTTACTGGAACAATTCATCAGGTCACGCATAGAAACCAATACTTTAAGTGAGGATATTCTTTCCTTTAAGCACCAGTCATCATTCACCAAATCGTTGTCTATTTGTGGGCGGACAAGAATGGTACTGGAAGGATTGTTGAATCATAACTATTCAGATAGCCTGGAGAATATATATGTCAATGCTCAGACCCAGATGCTCTTATTATATAGTCTGGATTGCATGGATGAGAAAGTAATTGACGTGATCAACTGTAAATTCCTGGCCAACGAAGCCGACAGGGAAAAGATCCTTAAGGCCCGGGAAGTGTTGATACAGTCAATTGGCGAACCCGTAACTATTAAGGAGTTAAGCCGTAAGGTTGCTATGAATGAATGCTACCTGAAGAAAGGCTTCAAGGAAATGTTCGGCACCACCATCTTTGACTTCTACCAGAGCCAAAGGATGGAACATGCCAAATACCTTTTGTATGAAAAGGGATTAACGGTTACCGACGTATCTGTGTTATTGGGTTATTCATCTATTTCACATTTTTCAACAGCTTTTAAAAAGCATACAGGTTTAAAGCCCTGCGAATTACTCCTGCGCTGATTACCTTCACATTTTAATACATCATTTGCATACACCTATTTTAACTGTTATTGGCGGAACTGTTTTATTAGCCATGGTTCATGCGTTGATTCCCAACCATTGGCTACCTCTTGTGGCAGTGGCAAAAGCTGAAAACTGGAAGCGCAAAGACATTACTTCCATAACCTTTCTGGCTGCCCTGGCCCATGTTTTGGGTACCGTGGCCCTGGGCTTGGTGCTTGGAACCATTGGTAAGGAATTGCAGGAAGAATATGGCAGCATTATTTACGTGGTGTCCTCAGTGGTACTGATCGTATTTGGATTGATCTATTACACCGTGAATCTTCCACACCACCATCATAGCTCCCAGAAAGATGTAGCCCAGTTTAAACGAAGTAAAAGAAAATGGATACTGATATTCATATTCATGATGTTCCTTTCGCCATGTCTTGAGGTTGAAAGCCTGTTTCTTTCTGCAGGTGCTTATGGAATGAGACTGGTGATCCTCTTGTCAGTAATTTATGCCATTGTAAGTATCTCGGGTATTTTATTGCTTGTAAACCTTGGATACAAGGGCATAAACCTGTTGAGTGCCCAGTTCATTGAACACAATGAAAAAAGGATCAGTGGTACTGTCCTGATCCTGGTAGGTATCCTTTCGTTCTTTTTGCATTAGGGTTACATACTAATGCCCCAAACCTGTTGTAAAAACAATCAAAGTTCCTTTAAGCTTTCTTCCAGAGCCTTAATTGTATTATCCAGGTCCTCATAGTTCAAAGCATTGGAGAGGAACCAGGATTCAAACGCAGAAGGCGGAAGGTAAATGCCCCTGTCCAGCATTTTATGAAATAAGGTATTGAACAGGCTGTTGGTCGCAGTTGATGCGGTGGCAAAATCAATAACCGGCTTTTCACTGAAATGAACAGAGATCATACTTCCTAAATGATTGATCACATAGGGAATGCCTGAAGCTTTCAATACATTGTGCAAACCATTCTCTAAATAATTCCCTTTTTCCTCCAGTTCTTTATAGATTGATGGGTTATTTTTTAAATGGGTCAATAAAGTAAATCCTGCTATCATGGCCAGAGGATTGCCACTTAATGTACCTGCCTGGTAAACATTTCCCAGTGGCGCAATATGATTCATGATATCCAGCTTTCCACCGAACGCACCTACAGGCATTCCTGCACCAATCACTTTACCATACGTTACCAGGTCAGCATCAATACCCAATCTTTCCTGCGCACCTCCCTGGGCTAACCTGAAACCAGTCATTACTTCATCGAAAATAAAAACAATACCTTCCTGGGTACATAGTTCCCGCAGACCTTCGAGAAATCCTGGCTGCGGCAATATGCAACCCATATTCCCGGCAACAGGTTCTACTATGATGGAGGCTATCTCACCTTTATGTTGTTCAACTTGTTGTTTAACTGCATCGAGGTCATTATATGGAGCAGTAAGAGTGTCATTGGCAACACCGGCAGTTACACCCGGAACGGTTTGAATATTGAAAGTGGCAACACCGCTTCCCGCCTTTACTAAAAAGCTATCTGCATGACCATGGTAACAACCTTCAAACTTCAGGATCTTGTTTCTTCCCGTATATCCTCTTGCCAGTCGAATTGCACTCATGCAGGCTTCAGTACCGCTGCTGACCATGCGAATCAGGTCAACATTGGGTACCATAGCTTTGATCAGCTCAGCCATCTCTATTTCCAACTCTGTAGGCGCACCAAAGGAAGTGGAGTCTTCAGCTATTTGCTGGATTGCTTCCACTACTGGTTCAAAAGCATGTCCCAGTATCATGGGTCCCCAGCTGTTAATAAAATCTATATAACGGTTACCATCTGCATCATATAAATAAGCGCCTTTTGCCTTCTTCAAAAATATAGGCGTTCCACCCACACTTTTAAATGCTCTCACTGGTGAATTGACACCACCAGGTATACTTGCCTGTGCTCTTTTAAATAATTCTTTACTTCTGTTGATATTCATATACGGATCTTAAAAATGAGTCAATACTATATTGCAAAATTAACCCAATAACCTTGCTGCATCTTTTGCAAAATAAGTGGCAATAAGGTCCGCACCGGCTCTTTTAATGGAAGTAAGTGTTTCAATGATTGCTTTTTCTTCGTTCAGCCATCCCATTTTTGCAGCGGCCTTGATCATAGCATACTCCCCACTGATATTATAAACACTTACTGGTACATCAACAGCATTCTTTACTTCCCTGACAATGTCCAGGTAAGGCAATCCTGGTTTTACCATCACGATGTCCGCTCCTTCATCTACATCCATCTGTGCTTCCCTCACTGCTTCAACGCGGTTGGCAAAATCCATCTGGTATGTTTTCTTATCACCAAAGCCAGGTGCACTATCCAGCGCATCCCTGAATGGTCCATAAAAACAAGAAGCGTATTTAGCGCTGTAGGCCATGATACCCGTTTTAGTGTACCCTGCTTTTTCCAGTCCTTCACGAATAGCAAAGATCCTTCCATCCATCATGTCACTCGGTGCTACCATATCCACTCCTGCCTCAGCATGACTGATACTAATCTTCACGAGAGCTTCGACAGTTGGATCATTCACAATTTCTCCATTCTCCACTATGCCATCATGACCATAGGAAGAATAGGGGTCCAGAGCTACATCGGTCATGATGTACATTTCAGGCACAGCATTTTTGATCTCCCTGATACTCCGTTGCATTAGTCCGTCTTTGTTCCAGGCTTCCTTGCCTGTATTATCTTTCAGTTCATCCTTGCACTTGATAAATAATAATACACTTTTAATTCCCAGGCTCCAGAGCTCTTTCACCTCTTTAATGGTAAGGTCAATGCTCCTCCTGTAATAGTTGGGCATGGAAGCGATCTCTGTTTCTACGTTGTTGCCTTCATCAATAAACAATGGTGCTATAAAATCATTTGGTGTCAATATAGTTTCTGCAACCATGGAACGGATAGCAGATGTTTGTCTTAATATTCTATTTCTTCTTTGTAAGTACATAACTGGGATTTAATGCTTAAAAAATAAACCCGGTCCCTTTTCATGCCCATTCTACCGGCTTCAAACAGGCTTGTAATAATTTATCTTCTTCGCTGCCAGGTGTTGGTTGATAATTATATTCAAATCGAACCGTAGGTGGCAAGCTCATTAAAATGCTTTCTATGCGCCCATTGGTCTTTAACCCGAATATGGTACCACGGTCATGTACCAGGTTAAATTCAACATAGCGGCCTCTCCGTATTTCCTGCCAGTATTTATGGCCAGGAGTAAATGGCAGGTCTTTTCTTTTTTCTACTATGGGTATGTAAGAAGGTATGAAAGCATTGCCACAGGCCTTTCCAAAATTTATCCAGAAATCCACATTATGCTTCTTGGTGGGACGCTGGTGGTCGTAAAATATGCCTCCAATTCCTCTTCGTTCATTGCCCCTGTGTGTGTTTACAAAATAGTTATCACATACCTCCTTAAATTCAGAATAGAAGCCCGGATCAAAATTGTCGCATACTTTTTTATACACCTGGTGAAAATGCCTGGCATCTTCTTCAAACAAATAATAAGGTGTGAGATCCGTGCCACCACCAAACCAACGGTCTATCACCTCGTCGTTTGCATTATACAATTCAAACATCCGGTAGTTGCAATGAACAGTTGGTACAAAAGGATTCCAGGGATGAATGACCAGCGACAAGCCACAGGCAAACCATTTCTCTCCATTGATCTTTAGTTGTGACCTCATAGCATCTGTTACCTCACCATATACTATGGAAGTGTTCACGCCACCTTTCTCAAACACCTTTCCGTTAGCGATTACCCGGGTTCTGCCACCGCCACCTTCAGCTCTTTCCCATTTGTCTTCCATAAAGGGGGCAACACCATCTGCCTCTTCCAGTGCCTTGCATATAGTATTTTGCAATTCAGCTATGTAGGCAATCCAATGTTCTTTAATATTCATTTCTAATGTAAAAACAAAAAGAGCCTTAAGCTCTTTTATTTTAGTTAGTTATTTTATACTCTTTCACTGCATCAACAAAAGCCTTTGCATGATCCACAGGAACATTGGGTGTGATGCCATGACCCAGGTTGGCTATATAGTTTTGTGAACCAAATGCATCGATCATTTCTTTTACCCATTGTTTGATCTGCGGTATCGGAGCTAACAACTTTGCAGGGTCAAAATTGCCCTGGAGTGTGATATTATTATTTGTTAGCTCTCTTGCCATTTGTGGGGTTATGGTCCAGTCAATTCCAATGCCCGAGGCACTACTTTTACTGAGGTCCTTTAAAGCATACCATGTTCCCTTTGGAAACAATATCACTGGTGCATCACCTTGTATAGCGTCCGCGATCTGTAATAAATAGGGTTGGGCAAATTGTTTGAAGTCCGCTGGTGATAAGGAGCCTGCCCAACTATCAAATACCTGTACTGTATCTGCACCGGCAACAACCTGTGCTTTCAAATAATCTATTGTTATGGTGGTGATCTTTTGCAATAAAGCATGTGCCAGTTCTGGTTCTGTATAGGCAAATTGCTTGGCCTTATCCCATGTTTTGCTTCCCTTGCCTTCTATCATGTAGCACAGCAAGGTCCATGGTGCACCTGCAAATCCGATCAGTGGTACCCTACCATTCAATTCTTTTTTAGTCAGCGACAAAGCATCCAGTACATATTTTAAATGATCGGATGCATTGTCTGTATTCAGTGCATCAATATCCTTTTTTGTTTTTATGGTTTTTGGTAAAGAAGGACCTTTACCTTCTTCCATCAACACTTCAAGACCCATTGCTTGGGGTATGACTAATATATCGGAGAAGATGATAGCTGCATCTACACCCACCTGGTCAACGGGCTGCAGGGTAATGGCCGTTGCCAGTTCAGGTGTTTGCACCCGGGTAAAGAAATCATATTTGTTTCTTAGTTTAATATAATCCGGCAGGTACCTGCCTGCCTGGCGCATCATCCATACGGGAGGGCGTTCCAGTTTTTCCTTTCTCAATGCTCTTAATAAAAGATCGTTCTGTAATTGACTCATTCCAGTTTTAATTATCCGGCTGTGTGATTAAATGTTTGTATGCTTTTAAAGCTTTTAGCATGCCTTCCTGCGAAGGGGTATCACTGATGATGATAGTATTGCCGGAATACTTTAAAATACTATCAGCAGTTGTTTGACCAATGGCGAAACAAACAATGTTCTTCTTTAGTTGGTTCAGTGAGAAAAAACTATCTGCAGCGCTGGGGCTGAAAAATAAAATGGCATCCATTTCTTCTGTTACAATGCATGGAGTGGGCACAGTCTCATACACTACTATCTCATGCGCCACCACACCGTTCTGTTTTAAAAGGCCGGGCAATTCATCCCTTCTTTTATTGCCGCAAAAGAAAAATACTTCATTGATGCCCTTTGCCACGATCACCTGTGCAAGTGCTTTGGCTGAAGAGCCAACACCAACAACGTTTGCCATGGGGAAAGCTTCCAGCACTGCCTCCTTTGTGCGCCCGGAAAGACAAAATACCTGAAGCCTGCCCCTATCTCCCCGGAGGTATTTCCCCAGGTAGTGTTCAAGTCCTGTAACTGCATTGGCACTGGTAAAAACAATGGCTTGCGATGTGTACCTGTGAAACCAGGATAGTAACTGTTCCTGTTTTTCTTCCGTCAATATGGGTTGAACGGCTATGGCTTCCTGTTCTGTTATTTCAATACCATTCTCTTTCGCTTCCACCACGATCGCAGGTAATAACTTTTTAGTGCTTAAGACCCTAATCGTTTCCATTGGTGGTTAAGCCTGTTTTTCGAATGCTGTTAATTATCGCAAGACCCCCATTATCCAGTATAGCTGAAGCCGAGGATTGTCCGGCATCTTTCCATTTTTCTTTAGGGATCATTTTCTCGACAACTGCTTTTTGCCTTCCATCAGGGCTGACAACATTCCCCTTAAACAATATCCCTGATTCATTCCATTCAGCAAGGGCCGAAATGGGAGTGGAGCAACCGCCCATCAGCGCAGTAAGAAAGTCCCGTTCAATAAGTGTACACATAGCCGTGGCTTCATCATTTAATGGCAGGCAACTTTCCAAAACCAATTGGTCTCCTTCACGGCAGGCTATCATTATGGCACCCTGTGCAGGAGCAGGCAACATCCAATCCAGGTCGATCGAATTTCCAGGACGTAAATGAATCCGTTCTAAGCCTGCGGCGGCAAAAATGGCTCCCTTCCAGTTATGCTCTTTTACCTTTCTCAGGCGGGTATTGACATTACCCCTTAAGTTCTCTATGGTATGAGTGGGGTACCTGTGCAGCCATTGTGCAATGCGGCGAACAGAACCTGTAGCAATGGTAAAAGGTAGGGTAGTACTATTCTTTATTTCGGACCATTGTCCATTTACATACCCTAGTTCAGAAGGTGTTGATTGCTCTTTATATACAAAAATGTCTCTGTAATTAGCTCTTTTTAATACGGCTGCCTGTTGCAGTCCCTGTGCCATTTGTGTTGGCACATCTTTCATTGAATGAACGGCAATATCTATGCGTTTGTTAAGCAGCGCAGCATCCAGGGTTTTGGTGAATACACCCTGCACACCCAAAGCGTATAAGGGAGTAATGGTATCCATATCCCCTTCGCTTTTCATGTACACCAACTCTGAAGCAACACCTTGTTCCTTCAACAGGTTTTGAACCAGTGTAGCCTGCCACACAGCCAGCTCACTGTCTCTTGTGCCAATTCTTAAAACTGTAGACATTAATTTTTTGCGCTTATAAAATCACTCAGGGCTGCAATGTATTGGCAACCACGTTGATTTTGAATTTTTATCTTTCCCGCAGTTTCATTCAATACCCGTTGAATGTGTATATCAATGGTTTTGGGGCAGGTAGTAGTGGGCCTGGTATAGTGTGGATGGCTATACAACTCCTTCAGCTTTACCTTCAAAGCTTTCAGCATAGGTACGTGCTTGCGCATTTCACACCACTCTTCAAATTCGAGTATAAGTTCAGAGATTATAGCTTTTGCTTTGGGCACTTCCGCAAGACGCATTTTTAATGTTTCATCTTTCATTTTCGAAAGTTCATCCACATTTACTAATTCCACATTCTCCAGGTGCTGCGCCGCATCTTCCACATTATAGGGAATAGAAAGATCTATGATTAGTTTGTCCCCTGCATTTTCCACATGCTCTTTCAATATCACAGGTTCGGGTGAGTTTGTTGCCACCAATATGATATCTGCTTTTTGTACTTCCACTGCCAGATCATCCAATGAGGCAGCGTGTAATCCCAACTCCCCGGCCAATTCTTCAGCCTTCTCCGGCGACCGGTTAATTAGAGTGATATTGGTGGTACCCAGGTAATCAACCAGGTTCTTGCAGGTGTTACGACCAATCTTTCCAACTCCCAGTAATAAAATGTTTTTGGAAGATGGATTTACCACCTTGTTACGTATGTATTGAACCGCAGCAAAGGAAACAGATACTGTTCCGCCGCTTAATTCAGTATTGTTTTTTATTAATTTGGAAGACTGGAGCACACTATTTACCAGTCTTTCTGTAAAAGCGCCCACAAATTTTTGCTCTTTGGCAAACTTTACGGCTGTTTTTAACTGACCTACGATCTCGTAGTCGCCAAGAATTTGAGAATCCAGCCCGGCACCAACGCTGAATACATGTTCTATGGCTTCTATACCATTTTTAATATAAGCAGAGTTTTTAAACGTTTCCATATCTCCAACTGTCTCGGAACAGAGGAGATCCACCAGTTGATAGCTGCAATAGGCAAACCCATAGATCTCGGTGCGGTTGCAGGTAGACAGGATAAAAACTTCGTTCAGTCCCTGTTCAGTGGCTTTCTGTAAAATGGATTGGTATTGATCATTGTTAATAGCAAACTGTCCACGTACGGAAGCATCTGATTTCTTGTAGTTGATGCCTGCTACGTAAAAGTTTGATATGTTCTTAAAGTAAGGAGTGTCCATTTCCAAATAATTCCAGATCCTGTGCAAAAGTAGTTTTGAAGCAGGCATGTCCCTAAAAACAATGTCATCTGTCTGTCATTTGACTGCTTGATTTTCATCAGGTTGCAAATTCCCGGGCATCAATTGATAGAAATCATGAACGAGTTGTACCTACATTTGTTCCCTTGATATGAAAAGAGCCATCATCCTCATGAACCTCGGTTCACCTGATTCAACGCAAGTAAAAGACGTCAAACGATACCTTGATGAATTTCTCATGGATGAAAGGGTAATTGACAAGCCCTGGCTGCTGCGTGCCCTGTTGGTAAAGGGAATCATTGTTCCTTTCCGGGCTCCCAATTCTGCAAAGGCTTACCAATCCATATGGACAGAAAAAGGCTCTCCATTGATCGTGATCAGTAAGGAGCAGGAACGGGCTTTACAAAAAGAAATACCCGAGCCGGTAGCTATAGCCATGCGTTATGGCAATCCTTCACCCATGATGGCCTATGACCTGTTGCTTGAAAAAAATCCTGACCTGGAGGAGATCTTAGTGGTACCTATGTATCCGCATTATGCCATGAGTAGTTATGAAACTGCAGTAGAATATGCCAGGGAGCAGCACAAAAAAAAGCCATATCCTTTCAGTCTCACCTTTATAAAGCCCTTTTATGATGATGCGGACTATGTGGAAGCATTGACTGAAAGCATTCGCCTGCACCTGGACAAGGAATATGACCAGGTATTGTTTTCTTACCATGGCATACCCGAAAGACATATTTTAAAATGCGATCCTACAGGAAAGCATTGCCTTAAAGTGGACAATTGCTGCGAAGTGCCTTCACCGGCACATGATTTTTGTTACCGGCATCAGTGTTGGGTTACTACACATTTGGTGGCCGACAAACTGGATATACCTAAAGAAAAAAGAGGCTTTTCCTTTCAGTCGCGCCTTGGCAGGGATCCATGGTTACAGCCTTATACCGCTGTGCGCCTGAAGGAACTCCCAAATGAAGGCGTAAAGAAACTGGTGGTTGTTTGCCCTGCATTTGTCAGTGATTGCCTGGAAACCCTGGAAGAAATGGGAGAGGAAGGGAGAGAGATTTTCTTACATGCCGGTGGGGAATCCTTTGACCTGGTGCCCTGCCTGAATGTTCATCCACTCTGGATCAGCGCCATGGCCAAATGGATCAGGGAATATGCACAGGGCAAAAAGGAAATGGTCCTTGACGAAACTAAAACAACCGCGAACGCTTAATTGTATTCCAAAGTAAAGTTTTTACAGATCACCACATGTACGCATATCTTAAGGCACTGCACATCATCTTTATCGTCACCTGGTTTGCCGGCATGTTCTATATAGTCCGGCTCTTTATTTATAATGCTGAAGCAGAAGCCAAAAAGGAACCGGAGAAAACAATCCTTCACCAGCAGTTCTCCATCATGATCAGCCGTCTTTGGTTGGGAATCACCTGGCCTTCAGCAATTCTGACTTTGATTTTTGGTCCCCTGGTAATGTGGAAAGGTTACTGGTATAAGACCATCTGGGACGATGCAGGCAAATGGCTGTTGATCAAGTTGATCTTCGTTGTTCTATTATATGTGTACCACTTTTCTTTGCATCGTTTGTATAAACAGCAGGCAAAAGGGATCTTTAAATATTCTTCACAAAAGCTGCGGATATGGAATGAAGTAGCGACTATATTTCTTGTACCTATTGTAATGCTGGCATCAGTAAAGGAAAGTATAAGTTGGGTATGGGGCATTGTGGGTCTCCTGGCATTTGTCATTGTCTTAATGAGCGCCATTAAAATATATAAGGCTGTGAGGAAATAGTAGTAATAGAAACCTGTACAAGGGAACTACAAGGCTAATAGAAAGCTGTAAGATATTTAATATAGATTTTGTAAAGACTTCTTTCATAATTCCAGTTCAATTCAAGAACAACTTTTTAAATCTCTTTTCATAAGAAAAACTTATTGATTAGGGTAGGTGAAGTTTGTTTTTTCTTCCTTCATTTTTATGGGACGAACCTCAATAGTGGCTGATGATACATATTCGAATTCGGGGTTTTGTTTGGCCATTTCTATGGCTTCGTTTAAATCATCTGCGAGGATATGGTAATATCCAACCTGTACTTCCCTGGAAGGATCAATGGCTTGAATATTCCAACTGCCATTCTGTTTTGAGATGATATTTCCTTCACGGACCAACGGTTGTGCACCTAATAGCTTTCCTTCTGATTGTAGTTGGCCAATATATACTTCACATTTTTTGATAAAAGCTAAATGTTCATCAGGTTTTAGTGCAGCTTTTGCATCACCTGAATTTCTGATATAGAGCATAAATTCCTTTCTCATTGGAAAAAAATTTAAGACAGAATGAATATTCAAAATGGTTCATAAAATTAATGCATTGGTGACATGTGTGAGTTTATTGCAGAGTCTTTAGTATCACAAGATCACATTCTCAAGGCAGGCTTTTCAAGAAATATCCCTGCCTTTGGTTGGTCTATAGTGAGGCCTGGGATTGCTTAAAAGAAAAAGAATGCCAGCTTAAATCTTTTAGAGGGACGTACCCGTCGTTGATATTCAGGCTAATTTTTTATTAGCCTGAATCAAAATTTATAAGATACAGTTCCTGTAAACTGCCTTGGAGCAATAGGATTGACACTATTATCATCATGCGCATTATAGCTTAACTGGTCAAGCAGGTTGGACAACTTTACTCTCAGACTTAAATTTTTATGGGAGTAGCCCGCATTGATGTCCACAGTAATATAATCAGGTAAGGGCATCAACTTATTGGTATTGGTAGGACTGTTCGTTGGGTTTCTGCCAGCCAGCCTGTCGCCCACATAAAATGCTCCTCCGCCAATATAAAATCCATTCAGAAGCGATTCTTTTGAAAAATTATAATACACACTGGCATTTGCCGTATGTGCAGGATTGTACCTAAGGCGGTCACCTTTTTTATTTCCATTCACAGTATTGCCATTTACACCCGTATACCGCATATCGTTAAAGCTATAACCCGCGAGTATTTTAAATCCATTTACTGGCTTGGTTTGAATGTCAAGTTCAATTCCTTTGCTGTTGGTCTCTCCGGATAACTCTTTGATGTTGCTATTGTTATTGGCTGTACTTCCATCTGCAAGGTATAAGGCAGTCTGTGCAAAATTGCTATTGATGATCCTGTAGGCCGTCAGGTTGAGTGATAAAGCTCCTTTGAAAAAGTCATTCTTAATGCCTGCTTCAAATTGGTCAATGATAGAAGGTGCGAGCGCATTATTGTACACATCCACTCCTGTATTTACAGAAAATGAATTGGTATAACTCGCAAATATTGAAGTGGCCTTATTGGGTTGATACACGAAACCGAACCTTGGACTGAAAGCGTCATTGGTAAATGCAGCTATTGTGCCCCTGGTATTTTTTGAAACAGTATCCACTGAGGCTGTTTGATTTGATTGATAGGTGTACCGCACACCTGCCAATACTTTCAGGTTGTCAAACAAAGAAACCAGGTCCTGTGCATACAGTCCATAACGCAAAATGGGCGAAGTGGTAATAAGGTTTTCTGCCAGGAAGGGTATATCGCCTCTTTTATTAAAACCGGATGGATCAAATAAGTTGATCGTATCATAAATGTTCTTATTACTGATAGTTGGATTAGCGTAGGTTCTGAATGTGGTGGCGATGGTTTTATACCTGTCTGCATCTGCTCCGGTAAGTATAGTATGTTGAATTTTACCTGTCTTCAATTTGGCATTCAGGTCAAGAGAACTGAAATAATAATTTTCTGCGGTTCTTGTTTTTTGAAGCCCTCTTGCCCATGTGCCATCAGCAGCTACCATGGCACCAGAAGCGTTGGGCCTGTTGGCACTAAACAGTTCATTATTGAATTGCTGGAAGGAAATAATACCCCGCAAACCAACTGCATGGCTGATGCGATGAGTAATTGTACCTGTTGCAGTTTTCTGGGCTGAATTGTTATATGCCCAGGGTACATTTAAAAAGCGGTGGCGGGGAATAGCAGCTACTACGTAATTAATAGCGCCAGTTCCATAATCCGGTGTACGGTTATCTTTTAAATAATCACCTTCAAGAATGATCTCTGTCTGGTCTCCGGCCTTAAGCAACAGCGACGGGTTGATATAGATCCGCTCGGAAGTCACACCCTTTCGAAAGCTTCCGGCATTTTCATAACTGGCATTCACCCTGTAGGCGGCATGGCTACTATTATTTACAGGTCCGAAAATATCAATAGACGGCTTGTAAAAAGAGTAACTGCCCGCCCGGAATGAAATTTCGCCACCCTTTTCAAACTTTGGCTTTTTGGTTACAATATTTAAAATACCCCCGGCACCCACATTGCCATAAAGGATGGCATTGCCACCTTTTAAAATTTCCATTTTTTCAACTGCACTTAATTCCGGCTTTATGCCATTATTAAAACGTGCCCCGTTCTTAAAGGTATTGCTGCTTCCAAAGGCGTAGCCACGAGCGGCAATTTCTTCCTGGAAGCCCCCTGTAGTGCCCATTATATAAACACCATTTACATTTTGCAGTGCATCGCTCATGCTAAGCACCTGTTGTTTTTCCAGGATGTTCTTATCTATTACAGTTATTGCCTGGGGCAGGTCGCGTGCCTGAACGGGGAGTTTACCTATTGTGGTTATTTTTTCATTTTGCGTACGTTGAGCCGATACGGTAACATAATCTAGTTGTTTGGCATTTTGAACCAGAGCGATCAGAAGCGAGGTGGTCTGGTCTTTTTTTACTTCTACTACCTTTTCCTGGGTCAGCTGGCCCACCAGCGAGATCTCAAGGGTGTGTAGCCCTTCTTTGATGCTTAATTGAAAACGTCCCTGGTCATCAGTAGTAGTGAACTTATTGGCTCCTTTTACAGAAATGGTCACATAAGCTGCTGGTTGATGGTCAGCAGTGGTAACTAACCCTGAAATAATGCCGGATGGAATTTCGGGGATAGAAGGTAAAGGATTGTTTGCCAATAATATATAAGATTGGGTGAATCCCATAAAGCCCAAAAAAAGAAAAAGGACAAGAAAAAAATACCTCACAGTTGATCAATTTGCTGCAAAGAGACGTGTAAGTCTGTTTTCCAGGTACCGGAATCGGGAAAAGCAATTACGAATGGAGGAAAACTCCAGGAATCAATCAGAAAATCTTTGAAAGATGATACGCTGGCAAGGTTTATAAATAACTTCCGGTTACAATATATAGTTAGATTGGGTTTTTCCCTATAGGCCTATATTTTCCTACCTTTGCAGCCATTTTCAAATCAAGTTTAGGAGCCCCCTTATGGCCAATCGATATAAAGAGTTTAAACATCTGAATTTACCTGCCATTGAAAAAGAAGTTTTGGAGCGGTGGGAAAGGGAAAATGCCTTTAAAAAGAGCATAGAAGTAAGAGAGGGTGCTGAGCCCTTTGTATTTTATGAAGGGCCGCCCAGTGCGAACGGGATGCCTGGTATTCACCACGTTATCTCAAGAACATTAAAGGACCTGGTTTGCCGATATAAGACCATGCAGGGTTTCAAAGTGCAGCGTAAAGGTGGATGGGATACCCATGGTTTGCCTATTGAACTGGGCGTGGAAAAGGAGTTAGGAATTACCAAGGAAGATATTGGTAAGAAGATATCTGTAGCTGAATACAATCAAAAGTGCCGGGAAGCGGTTTTGCGTTATAAGGACAAATGGGATGACCTGACCACTAAAATGGGTTACTGGGTTGACCTGGAACATCCTTATGTGACCTTCACCAATGAATATATTGAAACACTTTGGTGGTGCCTGAAAGAGCTATACAACAAAGGCCTGCTGTATAAAAGTGTTTCCATCCAGCCTTATTCTCCCGCTGCAGGTACAGGTTTGAGCTCTCACGAACTCAACCAACCTGGAACATACAGGAATGTCAAGGATACAAGTGCCGTGGCCATGTTTAAGGTGGCGCAAACAGAAGAATCCCGGTTTCTGTTCAATGCCGCAGGTGATGATCAAGTGTTTTTTTTGGCCTGGACCACTACACCATGGACCTTACCATCCAATCTTGGATTAACAGTTGGACCCAATATAGATTATGTATTAATCAAAACTTTTAATCCCTATACACACCTGGCGGTAAATGTGGTTCTGGCCAAAACCCTGGTCAGTAAGTATTTCAAGCCTGAAGGTGAGAACGGGGATTTTGAAGGTTATAACCCGGAACAAAAATTACTACCCTGGAAAATTTTGGCAGAGTTTAAAGGAAAGGATCTGGAAGGCCTGGAATATGAGCCTTTATTGCCGTATGAGGCAAATTCGCTGGAAGCCATACGGGCTATAACTCCAGATGCTCAACCCTTCAGGGTATTGTTGGGCGATTTTGTTACAACAGAGGATGGTACCGGTATCGTTCATACGGCACCTGCCTTTGGTGCAGATGACTATAAAGTAGGCAAAAAAAATAATATAGGCATACTGACCCTAGTGGACAGGGAAGGTAAATTCGTTGATGGACTGGGTGAGTTTTCACATCGCTTTATAAAGGATTATAAAAATGAGCCCAACTATGTGGATGTCAATGTTGACATCTCTGTAAAGCTGAAGAAGGAAAACCGGGCCTTTAAGGTTGAAAAATATGAGCACAGCTATCCTCATTGCTGGAGAACTGATAAGCCGGTAGTGTATTATCCACTGGACGCCTGGTTCATCAAGACCACAGCAAAGCGTGAAAGAATGGTGGAGCTCAATAAGACCATCAACTGGAAACCTGAATCCACCGGAACAGGCCGTTTTGGTAACTGGCTGGAAAACATGGTAGACTGGAACCTGAGCCGCAGCCGTTACTGGGGAACGCCATTGCCAATCTGGAGAACAGAAGATGGAGCGGAAGAAAAATGTATTGGATCTATAGAAGAACTGAACAACGAGATAAAAAAGGCCAGCGAGGTTTTAGGAGGTGATGTAAACACACATTACCTGCATGATGGTATTCTTGACCTTCACAAGCCGTATGTGGATGAGGTAATATTGGTATCAGAATCAGGGAAGCCCATGCACAGAGAGCCTGACCTGATAGATGTCTGGTTTGACAGTGGTGCAATGCCTTATGCCCAATGGCATTTCCCGTTTGAGAATAAAGAAATATTCAGGGAAAATTTCCCTGCCGATTTTATAGCTGAGGGTGTTGATCAAACACGTGGGTGGTTTTATACCCTGCATGCCCTGGGTGTGATGCTGTTTGACAGCGTTGCTTATAAAACCTGTGTGTCCAATGGGTTGGTTCTGGATAAGAACGGCAATAAGATGAGCAAACGGCTGGGAAACGTGGTGGATCCATTTCAAACCATCGAAAAATTTGGAGCAGATGCTACTAGGTGGTACCTGATTACCAATGCTTCTCCCTGGGATAACCTGAAGTTTGACCTGGAAGGAATAAAGGAAGTGCAGCGTAAATTTTTTGGTACCTTATACAATACCTACCAGTTCTTTGCATTGTATGCCAATGTGGATGGGTTCAGCTTTAGGGAAGCCTATATTCCATTGGAAGAAAGGCCAGAGATTGACCGCTGGATACTTTCCTCTTTGCAGACATTGATCAAAAAAGTAGCTGCAGCTTTTAATGATTATGAGCCTACCCAGGCTGGACGTTTAATAGAAGATTTTGTAGATGAACATCTAAGTAATTGGTATGTAAGACTTTGCCGCCGCCGGTTCTGGAAGGGCGAGTATGAGCAAGATAAGATAGCAGCCTATCAAACCTTATACGAATGCCTGGAAACTGTCGTGCGCCTGATGGCACCGATATCTCCTTTCTTCAGCGACGAGTTGTTCATCAACCTGAATGCAGTAACAAAAATGCACAAGGAAGAGTCCGTGCATCATATATTCTTCCCAACCCCGAAAGAAGCATACATAGATGTATTACTGGAAGAAAGGATGGGACTGGCCCAGGATGCTTCTTCTTTGATACTGTCTCTGCGTAAAAAAGCAAATATAAAGGTGCGCCAGCCGCTTCAAAGAGCGCTGATACCTGTGTTGAATCCTTTGATGGAACAACAATTGCACAAGGTAGAAGATCTTATTAAAGCAGAAGTGAATATAAAGGAGCTGGAATATTTGTCTGATACGGAAGGGTTTATTAAAAAGAAGATCAAGCCTAATTTTGGGGCTTTAGGGAAGAAGCTTGGACCCCTGATGAAAGCAGTAAATACGGCGCTTTCAAATTTTTCCCAACATGAAATTTCTTTATTTGAAAAAGAAGGCAGATATTCAATCCCTGTTGGCAATGATGAGTTCGTTGAACTGGCTTTGAGTGAAGTTGAGATTAGTAGCGAAGATATCCCTGGCTGGACAGTAGCAAGTAAAGGACCACTAACGGTTGCATTAGATATAAATATCACACCTGAGTTAATACAGGAAGGAGATGCCCGTGAATTCGTGAACCGGATTCAAAAAATACGTAAGGACAGTGGCTTTGATGTTACGGACCGGATCGAGGTAAAAGTAGCTGCCAATAATGGTATCTCTTCATCTTTAGCTAAGTATAATGACTATATTTGCGCCGAAATTCTGGCAGATAAGCTGGAGTTAACATCACAAATTGATGAGGGCACTGAAATTGAGGTTAATGACAACCCATTGAAGGTCATCGTCTTAAAAAAGGGGTAAAAATTGTATGGCTACTAAAAAGCAAGCGTCAAAACCTGCCCGCTCCAATGGCGGGAAAGCTGTGAAAGCAGCAAAACCAACTAAAACTGCTGCCCGCCCGGTAGCTAAAGCGACTGCCAAAACTGCTGTTAAAGCAGCGCCAAAGAAAGCTGCAGCGAAGGCTGCACCTAAAAAGGCCGCATCTAAAAAAGCTGCCCCGGCACCTAAAAAAGCAGCAGTGAAAGAAATAGCTCCAAAAAAAGGAGTGAAAATCCCTGCTAAGCCAGCCCCAAAGGCACCCGCTAAAAAACCTGCACCCGTAGTCGCTAAAAAAACTGAAGTTCCGGCAAAAAAGGCAGCACCTGCCCCCACCAAGGCAGCGCCTGCCAAGCATGCTGAACCAGTTAAGAAGCCAGCCGTAACAGCACCTACGCACCAGGAAGTAAAGCCAGCAATCAAACCTTTGCAACAAGCACCAAAGAAGGAAGCACCTAAACCTACCAAGGTAGTGATCCCTAAAACTTCAACGACAAAGGCAGTTAAGTACGAACCAGATTTTACAAAATCGGTATTGGATTCACAACAAAAAGATCAAACTGGTCCCACTATGAGGTATTCAGATGCAGAATTGATGGAGTTCAGGGAACTTATTGGAAAGAAACTGGAAACAGCCAAAAAAGAGCTGGCCTATTTACAAGGATTGATCACCCGTAAAGATGAGGGTGGAGATATGGAAGATGGCCGTTATATGACCATGGAAGATGGAAGCATGAGCATGGAAAGAGAACAATTGAGCCAGATGGCCAGCCGGCAGATACAGTTCATTGATCACCTGGAAAAAGCCATGATGCGTATTGAAAATAAAACCTATGGCATTTGCCGTGTCACCGGAAAGTTGATCGATAAAGCACGTTTACGTGCTGTGCCTCATGCTACCCTTAGCATAGAAGCTAAACAAATGATGAATAAATAGTATAAGCTTATATAATTCAAGCCTTGTTCCGGGAACGGAACAAGGCTTTTTTATTTCAAAGGAAATTTCTTCTATTTTACAGGTGCGAGACCAACGAATCTTAATTTTATAGGCAGGATCTACACTAACATGTATTATGAAAGTTTCATTTACGTACGATAAAAAACAGGTATTGCAAGCCCTTCGCTACCATTTTTTGAGCAGGAAGGAGATTCGGCTCATGATCATACTGGTGAATGTTTTTGCACTGGGATCTGCCTTTCTATTCTATTTTAAAAAGATACTTCCCTTAGCCTTCCTTGTTGGATCCTTTCTCTGGTTCATACTGATGTTGAGTTTCTGGTTTTTCCTTCCCGGCATGGTGTACAGGCGAGCCACCACTTTTAAAGACCATTTTATTATGACCTTCGATCCGGACTCTTTTTCTGTGGGCAATGAAAGGGGATCGAGAAGTTATCCCTGGAAAGCGGTGAGCAGCTTTTTGGAAACGCCACATTTTTTTCATCTATATTTTGACAGCCGTTCCTTTTTCCTGGTACCGAAGGATAGTTTTTCAGATTCTGATGAAATATACCAGATGCGCCACATGCTGAAAGAGAAGATAAAGAACTAGGATTTGCAGGATTAAATAGGATTTTTGAGGAGGAAGGAATATCGAATGTCGAACAAGGAATATCGAATGTAGAAGGGGTTTAGGTCGTAGAGGCTGCATTTTAGCATATAGATTCAATTTTCAGGTACCGATTACTTTGAAAAGATTCTTCGTTAACTTTTTTCTGGTTAACCTGTCAACCCTTAGGGGTAAGGCTTGTTTTTTACTTTTAACTTTTGATTTTAACTTATCTCACAATTCTTTTTCCATCACATAGTGGGGGATTGTGATCTCTTCAAACTCGGTTCCAATCTTTTTATAGCCCATTTTCTCATAAAATCCGAGTGCATTCTTACGGGCATGCATAGTGATTCTTTTATAACCCCTGTCCCTGGCCAGGTTTTCGGCAAACTGCATAAGGGCCTTTCCAATACCCTTTCCCTGAAGATCGTTCAAAACGGCCATCTGGCGCAGGCGCACGGTCTCGGGTTCTTCTTCCACCAGCATACAGCATCCCAGCATTTGATCATCTTCATAGGCCGCCATTAGTAAATTATTCTTTTCAGATTCCAGTTCATCCTCTGTAAAGCCCAGCCCAAGCGGTTTACGTAAAATAGTATCACGCAGCTTGATCATCTGCTCATATTCCTTCGTGCCATGATCTATAATCTTTAATGCCATTTGAGGTAGGGGTTGAATGGTTTCAATTTACAAATATTGGTGCAGACAGCAAGTTGCAAGTTTTATGCGGGATTTGGAGAAAAAAACAAAAGTTTTTGTATTGTGGGCAGAAAGAATGATCAAAACGATAGATAAACCAAAAACTTATATTTTTGCACCACTATAACCAAACTTTTACAAAATGTCAGACATTGCAGCAAGAGTAAAAAAGATCATCGTAGACAAATTAGGAGTTGATGAAGCGGAGGTTACCAACGAAGCTTCTTTCACCAATGATTTGGGAGCTGATTCTTTAGACACGGTAGAATTGATCATGGAGTTTGAAAAAGAATTCAACATTTCAATTCCAGATGAGCAGGCTGAGACCATTACCACTGTAGGCCAGGCTGTATCTTACCTAGAAGAGCACGCAAAGTAATTGTTGTTCCTGACGGAACACTATAAAAAATCCGCCTTCCGGCTGTCCAGGCAGCGAAGGCGGTTTTATCTTACATAAAATATTATTGTGGGTTATATTGAACTAAAACGAGTGGTAGTAACCGGGATGGGGGCCATTACGCCTTTGGGAAATTCGATAACTGAATATTGGAATAATTTACGCAATGGAGTCAGTGGTTGTGACTTTATCACCAATTTCGATGCATCTAAATTCAAAACCCGGTTTGCCTGCGAAATAAAGAATTTTGACCCCACTAATTTTTTAGACAGGAAAGAAGCCCGGAAACTTGACCGCTTTACACAAACAGCGGTAGTGGCTAGTGACCAGGCTGTAAAGGATGCTGGTATCGACCAGGGAAATGTGAATGTTGACCGTGTTGGCGTGGTATTCGCCAGCGGTATCGGGGGCTTGATCACCTTCCAGGAGGAAGTGACCAACTTTGCTAAAGGTGATGGTACGCCACGCTTTAATCCCTTCTTCATTCCCAAGATGATCCTTGATATTGCTGCAGGGCATATCTCCATGAGGCATGGTTTCAGAGGACCTAATTTTGCTGTGGTTAGTGCCTGCGCTTCTTCAACCAACGCCATGATGGAAGCCTTTAACCTGATTCGTATGGGTAAGGCTGATGTTATTGTAACAGGCGGTGCTGAAAGCGTTGTAAGCGAAGCTGGTGTTGGCGGCTTTAACGCCATGAAAGCCTTGAGTGAGCGCAATGACGATCCTAAAACTGCCTCCAGGCCTTACGATAAGGAACGAGATGGTTTTGTAATGGGTGAAGGTGCAGGCGTATTGATCTTTGAAGAGCTGGAACATGCCATTAAACGCGGTGCCAAGATCTATTGCGAGATCGCAGGCTGCGGCGCAACAGCCGATGCGCACCACATTACAGCTCCACATCCTGAAGGCTTAGGCGCTAAAAACGTAATGATCCAGGCCCTGGCCGATGCGGAGATGCAAGCCTCGGATATTGATTACATTAACACCCACGGAACATCTACACCCCTGGGTGATATTGCGGAAGTAAAAGCTATTATTGACGTATTTGGTGAACATGCTTTTGATTTGAATATCAGTTCTACCAAATCCATGACCGGGCATTGCCTGGGAGCGGCCGGTGTAATAGAAGGCATTGCCTGTATTATGGCTGTACAGAATGATATCGTCCCGCCAACGATTAATCATTTCACAGATGATCCGGAATTGGACTCAAGGTTGAACTTTACTTTCTGGGAAGCACAGAAACGTACTGTAACGGCTGCCCTGAGCAATACATTTGGATTTGGAGGGCATAATGCCTGTACCATATTCAAAAAATATTCGGCTTAAGGGATAGTCTTTTTTTCTGCACATAAAAAGTTGTAGTTTACAGTTTGTGGATTTTTGGAAAGCATTCTATAAAAATCATACTGACCCCTCCTTCAAAAAACAATTGAAAGGCGTTTTAGGCTACACGCCTGGTAATGCCGCTTTGTATAAAACCGCACTTACCCACCGCTCTGTAAAAGATACCATTGATGAAAATAATGAACGCCTTGAATACCTGGGAGATGCTATCTTAAGCGCACTTGTAGCAGACTATCTTTTCAAAAGATACCCTTATAAGGAAGAAGGCTTTCTTACGGAAATGAGAAGCAAGATGGTCAACCGCCAGCAATTGAATGATATTGCTGTAAAAATGGGTCTTAAAAAAGTAACCGTGTATAATAAGGCAGATGCTTCGCTGAAGACCAGCCAGATATTTGGTAATACTTTAGAAGCGTTGGTTGGTGCTGTTTACCTGGATAAAGGGTATAAAAAAACAACAAAGTGGGTGAATGAGCGGATTATCATTCCACATATGTTCGTTGAGGACCTGGAGAACCTCGAGATCAATCATAAGAATAAACTTTACGGCTGGGCCAATAAAAATGGCAAGCAACTGGAGTTTGAAACCCTGAATGAGCAATTGGAAAACGGCCGCCGCCTGTTTACTATCGGCGCCGTGATCAATGGAAAAGTTATTGCCCAGGGCAAGGCCTTCAATAAAAAAGATGCTTCACAGATTGCGGCTCAACTGGCAGTAGAAAAACTGGGCATCGTCAACTCAGATTCCACTGTTATCGAAGATTAATTTTTCTACCTCCAATTTCCCGTATTTATTATTTTGAATAGGTGATGCGGTAGATAGCTCCCTTGCTGTCATCGCTTACCAGTAATGCACCATCAGCGGCTACCTCCACATCTACGGGTCTGCCTATAACGGAATCGCCTGGTTGTAACCAACCCGAGGCAAATGGAGTGCTTTCAACGACCTTGTTATTTTCCAGTTTTACCATTACTACCTGGTAGCCTATTTTCTGCGACCTGTTCCAACTGCCATGTTCTGCCACGAACATTTGATTCTTATATTCCGCAGGGAACATATTGCCAGTGTAGAAACGTAAGCCTAAAGATGCCACGTGGGGGCCCAGATTTAAGGCTGGCGGTGTATAGTCAGCACAATTCTTACCCTGTCCGAATTTTGGGTCAGGTATGTCGCCCTGGTGGCAATAAGGGAATCCAAAATGCATTCCTTTTTGTGGAGCCGTATTGAGTTCATCGCTAGGTACATTATCACCTAATTCATCGCGTCCATTATCGGTGAACCATAACTGGCCGGTTTGGGGATGCCACGCAAGACCCACACTGTTGCGAATGCCTTTGGCAAACACTTCCAGCCCTGTGCCATCATCATTTATCCTGGTAATGCAGGCATGGATAGAATCGGGTTCACAAACATTACAAGGTGCACCCACGGGAACATATAATTTTCCATCAGGTCCGAATGCAATGAACTTCCAGCCATGCCAACCCTCGGTGGGATATTTATCATAAATGACCTTATAGGATGGAGGGTTATCGAGGTGGTTTTCTATATCATCATAACGCAGGATGCGGTTGATCTCGGCCACATATAAATTCCCATTCTTAAATGCAACACCACATGGTGTATTCAGGCCTGAAGCAATGGTGTACACCTTTTCAGCGACACCATTTTTATCGTTGTCCACTGCGGCAAAGACCTTACCACCACCCATATTGCCCACAAATAAGGTTCCTTTTGAGCCCCAGCACATGCTGCGTGCATTAGGCACTTCTGCAAACACATTGATCTTAAATCCAGGTTGCAGTTTGATCTTATCAAGACTGTACTTTGCAAACAGGCTATCAGGGCTGCCTGTACTGGTCTGCGTTGTATCAGTTCTCTGGCCGGTAGTTGATGCTTCTTTTTCCTTACAGGAAAATAGGCTCAGCACTATCGTACTGGCTAGCAGAACCTGGGTCAAATGACGGGAAGTAAATAATATGTTCATGGTTTCGGTGATTGAATATTGAAATTAGCAAGAATATCAGTTATGCAAGGATTGAAATTTCAGGCAGATAGACAGTTATTATTTTACATAGACCTAAAGAGCAACATCATTTTCAGTTTTTAATTCCTGGCATAATTCTATCAAAACACCATTTGCAGTTTTGGGATGGATAAAACAAACCAGCTTGTTGTCAGCACCCAGCTTCGGTGTTTCGTTTAACAGCGTAAAGCCCGCTTTTTGTAATCTGTCCATCTCCTGGTAAATATCAGCCACCTCAAAGGCTATATGATGAATGCCTTCGCCTTTTTTATCAATAAATTTTCTGATCACACCATCATCTGTTTCCGATTCCAATAATTCAATCTTTGTCTCTCCCTGCTGAAAGAATGCCGTGATGACATTTTCTGAGGATACCTTTTCTTGTTTATAACATTCAATGTTCAACAAACTTTCAAATAATGGAATTGAATTGGAAAGAGATTGCACTGCTATTCCTATATGTTCAACTTTCAACATGTTACTTTGATGGTTTTTTATTGTTGTAAACGACGCCGTTTAAAAGTATATATTTAAGTTCATTGTGTTATTGTCAAAAGCTAACTATATAAGGGACTAATTACACTTCTTTATAAATCCAGGAATGAAGTATTGACATTAAAAACATGGTTGAACCTTCTTCAACTTTAATAAACGTCAGATACGGTAAATTTGTAAACGGAAAAGGAATTATGCTGCAATTGCCCATTTATCTTGATCATAATGCTACTACGCCCTGCGATCCAAGGGTGGTAGAAGCCATGTTACCCTATTTCTCAACGCATTTTGGTAATGCCGCAAGCCGCCACCATTCTTTTGGCTGGAGGGCCGAAGAAGCAGTGGAGTATGCCCGGGAACAGGTGGCTAAATTGATAGGTGCAGAACCTAAAGAGATTGTTTTTACTTCTGGAGCCACTGAGGCTGATAACCTTGCCATCAAAGGAGTCAGTGAATTATATGCTTCAAAAGGAAACCATATTATCACCTGCACCATTGAGCATAAAGCAGTTTTAGATAGCTGCAAACACCTGGAAAAGCAAGGGGCAGAGGTCACTTATTTGCCGGTACAGCCTGATGGATCCATAAATGTAAACGACCTGGAGGCAGCCATAAGGCCAGGTACAGTTTTAATTTCCATTATGTATGCCAATAATGAGATTGGTACGATAATGCCAGTACAAGCTATCAGTGAAGTGGCGAGAAAGTATGGGGTATTATTTTTTACAGATGCAACGCAGGCAGTAGGAAAAATACCTGTTGATGTCAATAAGGATGGCATAGACTTGCTGGCCCTGACAGGTCACAAGATATATGGTCCGAAAGGGGTAGGAGCTTTATATGTGCGCCGGAGAGATCCCAGGGTAAGGCTGACCGCACAAATGGATGGTGGTGGGCATGAGAGGGGAATGCGCAGCGGAACACTGAATGTGCCGGGCATTGTTGGGCTGGGAAAAGCTGCTGAATTAGCATTGACAAGTATGCGGGAGGAAAATGACCGCCTGAGGAAATTGAGAGATCAATTGGAAAATGCCTTACTCCAACTTGACCAGACCTTTGTTAATGGTAATAAAGAAAACAGGTTGCCTCATATGACGAATATTTCATTTCAACATGTTGAAGGTGAGGCCCTTTTAATAGGGATCAATAAAGAAATAGCCGTCTCCTCAGGCTCTGCCTGTACTTCGGCTTCTATAGAACCTTCTTATGTTTTGAAAGCCCTGGGGTTAAGTGATGAACTGGCGCATAGTTCCCTAAGATTTGGCTTGGGAAGGAGTACAACAGAAGACGAAATAGCCTACACCATTGCCAAAGTAACCAGTACAGTTCAAAGCCTCCGGCAAATGAGCCCATTATGGGATAATTCAGTAAGAGAAAACCAGGCCATAACTGGTACCCGGGATATTTAAGGTAATAGGCTTAACTTATACCGTTACGTTAAAAATGCCGTGAAAGGAACTTATATTGTCCAGGCATTTATAATTTTACATTTTGAATAGAAATTATGGTAAACGCAGATAATGCAATATTTATAAGTGAAAAGGCAAAAGAGAGGATAGCCCAGATCATGAAAGAATCGGGCTATGATAAAGACCCTTCATATTTCATCCGGGTAAGTGTTGTGGGTGGTGGATGTTCAGGGCTTAGTTATAAGCTGGACTTTGATAATGTACCAAAACCTATGGACCAGGTGTTTGATAATGAAGGTGTGAAAGTAGTAACTGACCTGAAAAGCTTTTTATACCTGGTAAATACCACGCTCGAATTTTCGGAAGGTCTGAATGGTAAAGGATTTTATTTTAATAATCCGAATGCTACCAGGACCTGTGGATGCGGTGAAAGTTTCGCTGTGTAGTATTTGTTACATGCCGCATTAAATAATTTAAAGCTCCTTCGGGAGCTTTTTTTATACCCTTTAATATACGGCAGAGTTAATGCAGAATGCTTATTTTGCATTTTACATTCTACATTTTCAATTTCATGTGGCCAATTTGTAAAAAGGAATTACGACAATTTTTTAGTAGCCTGACAGGGTACATTGCGATCATTGTTTTTTTGCTGGTGAATGGACTGGTGCTGTTTGTTTTTAAAAATAACATCCTGGAAAGCGGCTATGCAAGCCTGGATGATTTCTTTTCTTTTGCTCCGTGGATCCTTCTTTTCCTGGTAGCAGCCATCACTATGCGCAGCTTTTCAGAAGAATTTAAAGGAGGAACCTTCGAGATCCTGCAGACACGTCCCCTAAGTCAATGGCAAATTGTATCGGGAAAGTTTCTCGGTAGCCTGGTGGTAGCTGTCATTGCACTTATACCAACACTGGTATATTATTTTACAATCAATCACCTGGCTTCTACTTCGGGTATTGATTCAGGAGCTGCGGCAGGATCTTATTTGGGACTCTTATTGCTTACAGCTGTTTTCACTTCTATTGGTATTTGTGTGAGCAGTTTTACTACTAATTCGGTGGTCTCCTTCATCATTACTCTCGTAGCCTGCATCCTGCTTTATTTTGGATTTGACGCCATCAGTCAACTGCCCTTATTCAACGGAAGTGCAGGATATTATATTGGCATGATAGGGATCAATAGCCACTATCAAAGTATCAGCAGGGGTGTGATAGACACCAGGGATCTTGTGTACTTTATCAGCCTGGTCATTTTATTTTTATTGATCACAAGGCAAAATTTGCAAAAGCGGTAATGAGAAACAACAGACATATAATATGGTGGATAGGGTTGGTAGCGAGTGTGGTATGCATTAACCTTATAGCGGCTTTTGCACATTTTCGTATAGACCTGACAGAGGATAAACGATATACCGTAACTCCAACAACAAAGGAACTTCTACGTAGCCTGGAGCAACCGCTAACAGTAGATGTTTTTCTGAAAGGGGAATTTCCCGCTGAATTCAGAAAACTAAGTACATCCACCAATGAGTTTTTAAGTGTGCTAAGAGAGAACAGTGGTTCTAAACTTCAATACCGTTTTATATCTCCTGAGACTGATGCAGGTAGTGGGAAAAGCTGGGGAGATTCCCTTCAATCCCTGGGAGCTGCGCCTATAAATTTGAATGTGCAGGTTAAATCGGGAGAAGAGAATAAGATTGTTTATCCCTATGCGCTATTGCAGTATAATGGAGAAAGTTCCCTTGTCAATTTATTTCAAAGCAGCAAGAGAAATATATCACCTGCCGAACTGAATAATGCAGAAGCAATGATGGAATACCAGTTTGTCAAATCCATTGACAAAATGATACACCCTGAGAAGCCATTTATTGCCTATGCCACCGGTAACGGAGAACCTGTTGATGCCCGAACCTATGACCTTCAACAGGTGATCAATAATGGATACAAGCTTTTCACTTTTGATCTGAAAACGCAGCCATCTATACCTGATACCATGAAGGCTTTATTGATTGTAAAGCCACAAGAGTCTTTTTCGGATGTGGAAAAGCTGAAGATCGATCAATACATTATGAGGGGTGGTAAGGTGCTTTGGTTTATTGACAACCTTCATGCAGAGCAGGATAGCCTGAGTTTTAAATCTGAACTAATAGCTTACGACCGCAACTTAAATATCCAGGACTTACTTTTCAATTATGGCGTACGCATCAATCCTGACCTGTTAATGGACCTGCAGTGTGATTTTATGCCATTTGCTGTTGGTGGTAGTACATCCAATCCGCAGTATGAATTCCTGCATTGGAATTATTATCCATTGTTTGAATCGCACAATAATCATATTATCAATAAGAACCTTGGACTTATTGCCGGAAGGTTTGTCAATACTATAGACACCATAGAAGCCCCGGGCATAAGGAAAACCTTTTTATTACAGAGTTCCCCGAATTCACGCATCATGGCCACTCCAGCATTAATAAGTCCTAATGAAAACCGTAATGCCCCGGAGGATGCGCAATATAAAATGAAGGATGTTCCTGCAGCTGTATTGTTGGAGGGGAAGTTTACTTCTTTTTACAGGGGACGAATTGGCAAAACACAACGGGATAGTCTGGTTGCTTATGGTGGGTTTAAAGATGGCAATGCTGCTGAAAATAAGATGATCGTAGTTGCTGATGGTGATATGGTACTAAATGACATTTCGCCCAAGCAGGGGCCGCTGCCAATGGGAATGAATCTTTATACCATGGGCTCTCAATATGAATACCAGTTTGCCAACCGTGACTTTTTACTGAACAGTCTTGAATACCTCACCAGTAAGGGCAATATTATTGCTACACGGAACAAAGAGATCGTTTTAAGATTACTGGATGGTAAAAAAGTAGAAGCGGAGAAAAGCAAATGGCAGATGATTACTATTGCATTACCCATTTTGCTGGTAATATTTTTCGGTTGGGTGTACCAGGCTATCCGGAAAAGGAAGTTTGCTTCTTAGAATGCTAAAAATTGCCTTCATTATCTTTATCGGTTTAAAGGATATTAAAGTAATATGACGACGGATCAGATAACTTACCTGGTTTTTGGAATTGTTTTATTGATCGCTGTGGTTATTGACCTTGGTTTAGTTAGTAAGTCCTCTGCCGAGATCACCATTAAAAAAGCTTTAATTCAAACCGGTTTCTGGGTTACCCTGGCGTTCGCATTCTTTGGATTTTTATGGTTTTATGAAGGAACGAATGTTGCCATTGAATATATCAGTGCTTACCTCATGGAGTGGAGCCTGAGCATAGATAATATCTTTGTTTTTATACTCATTTTCACCTTCTTCCGAATCCGTAAAGACCATGTAGCGCGGGCATTGATGATCGGGATAATGATGGCCATTGTATTCCGTATAATATTCATAACCATAGGTGTTGCCCTGGTAGAAAACTTTCACTGGATATTGTACATCTTCGGGGCTTTCCTTGTTTATACGGGTATTAAAATATTCATGGTAAAGCATGATGAAAGTTTCGACCCGGAGAAAAACCCTGTTTATAAATTATTAAACCGTTTCTTCCCAATCATTCACCAGGATGTAAGTGGCAAAATAACAGTGAAGAGAAATGGCAAGCGGTTTTATACCAATATGTTCGTGGTAGTGGTTTTATTGGCTACAACCGATATTGTATTTGCACTGGATAGCATACCCGCTGTATTTGCTATTTCCCAAAATAAACTCGTAATCTATACCAGCAATATTTTTGCTGTGTTGGGATTGCGTTCATTGTTCTTCCTGCTGAAGGGAGCTGTCAATAAATTTGACTACCTGCAACAGGGAATTGCTGTTGTGTTGATATTTATTGGCGGGAAAATGCTTGCGGAATTTTTTGGGATCAAGGTGCCTGTTTATATATCACTGATCGTTATAGTGGTTTGTTTGGTTGGTTCAGTAGTTTATTCCATCCAGATGGATAATGACCGCGAAGAGAAAAAATAAATGCCGTGTACACTGTTCAGGAACTTAATCAAGTGATCAATGGCAACTTCCTCTTAAGGGAAGGTGATGGAAATATTGAGCACCTTGCCTTCGACACCAGGCGCTTGCAGCAACCTTCTACTTCTTTGTTCTTTGCATTAAAGACCGAACATAATAATGGGCATAACTTTCTGTTTGCAGCCTACAGAAAGGGTGTTCGAAATTTCGTTGTTTCAGAAACTATTGACACTTCACCATTCCCTGGATCCAACCTTATCAAAGTGGATGATGTGCTTACCGCACTGCAGCAAATAGCAGCACATCACAGGCATCAATTTCGTTATCCTGTTATAGGCATTACAGGCAGCAATGGCAAAACAGTTGTAAAAGAATGGCTTTACCAATTGTTGCATGAAGATTTCAATATAGTAAGAAGCCCCAAAAGCTTCAACTCGCAGATTGGCGTGGCACTAAGTGTATGGCTGATGAAGCATAATAATGAGTTAGGATTGTTTGAAGCTGGTATTTCAATGCCCGGGGAGATGGATCGCCTTCAACAAATGATCCTGCCTACTATTGGGCTAATAACAAATTTAGGAGAAGCACATGATGAAGGTTTTGCTTCAAGAGATCAAAAGCTTTTAGAGAAATTAAAGCTATTTGAAGAAGCGGAGATTGTGATTGGACCTTTTGACTTATTGAAAGGGAATATCGATGATGGTAAGATATTTACCTGGGGATACCGGGCGGATGCTGATATTATGATCACAGATATTAGACGCCTTAAAACTTCTTCTGCAATAACCTTTAGGTATTTGGGTAATGAGATGTCAATTGATATCCCATTTACTGATGATGCATCTATAGAAAATGCTATAAGCTGCCTAAGTGTTTTGTTGCATATGAACATGGAAGCTGCAAAAATCAAAAGTCGGTTTGCTGTTTTACATTCTGTGGATATGCGCCTTCAATTGATGCACGGGATCAATGAATGCCTTGTGATCAATGATAGCTACAGTGCGGATACTGTTTCTTTAAAAATAGCGCTGGATTTTATGGAACAGCAAAGTTCAGGTTTAAAAAAAACAGCTATACTGTCTGATTTCTTTGAAACCGGGAGGAGCAGTGAAGATCTATATTCAGTAATTGCACGGCTTTTACATGAATACAAGATTGAGAAATTAATTACGATAGGAAGGGAGATGAGTGAATTCTTACCTGGTATGGTTAGGAATGTTGAGATTCGTTCATATGCAACCGTTGATGATTTTCTTTTGGAGTTCCGCTCTTCTTTATTCTTTAAGGAAATCATTTTGATCAAAGGGGCACGCAAGTTTGGTTTTGAGCGCATTGTTCAGCTTTTTGAAAAGAAAATGCATCAAACCGTATTAGAGATCAACCTGAATGCACTTGCTCATAACCTTAAAGAATATAAACGTATCATTCGGCCTTCGACCAAAATAATGGCTATGGTTAAAGCTTTTGCCTATGGAAGCGGGGGCGCTGAGATTGCCAGTGTGTTGCAGTACCATAATATTGATTACCTGGGTGTAGCCTATGCAGACGAAGGAGTGGAGTTGATCAAAGCAGGTATCAACACACCAGTAATGGTTATGAATGCAGAGGAGTCTTCCTTCCAGTCTATTGTAGATTATAACCTGCAACCTGTCATTTATTCTTTTGACCTTCTTGGGAAATTCCAGACATACCTTGAACAACAGGCTATGGCTGAATATCCTGTGCATATAGAAATTGAAACAGGGATGAACCGCCTTGGGTTTTCTCTGGCAGAATTAGGAGAATTAGGAAAGAAGCTCATTACTGGAAACATTTTTCATGTTGAATCTGTCTTTAGCCATTTAGCTGCCAGTGAAGAGGAAGCACAGGATGATTTTACCTTGTTGCAGGCGCAACGTTTTCATGAGGCTTGTGCCATTCTAAGGGAAAATATTTCTTATCCTTTTCTCAGGCATATATCCAATTCTGCTGCTATTGTAAGGCATCCGGCTCTTCAAATGGATATGGTGCGGCTTGGGATAGGGTTATATGGAATTGAAATAGACCATAAGGATATTTTGGACCTTCATGCAGTTGCCACTTTAAGATCAACTATTGCCCAATTAAAACATGTGAAAAGAGGTGAATCCATAAGCTATAACAGGCGCGGAGTAGTTCACCGTGATTCTTTAATAGCAACCATAAGAGTGGGTTATGCTGATGGCTATTCCAGGCAATTTGGCAATGGAAAGGGAAATATGCATATAAAAGGACGAATGGCACCCGTAATAGGAACCATATGCATGGACATGACGATGGTTGATGTGACTGACATCCCTGGTGTGAAGGAAGGCGATGAGGTGATCATTTTCGGTCCTGCCCTGGATGTGGAAAAAGTTGCTTCCTGGATCAATACCATACCCTATGAAATCATGACGGGTGTGTCTCAAAGGGTAAAGCGTATCTATTTTCATGAATGAGGCAAACAACAATAAATATTTGCCTGGGGACCATTCATTTTAAGCCCTAAGCGCTGGATTGTAAGACCTGATTTTATAAAGATTCATTAAACTCTTTATTTGTCATCCGCTTAACGCTGCTATAAGGCGGGGTTTGAAAGTGGCCCCTTATCTTTGTTGCCTTTAAAAAAACAATTGTGAAGCTCCGCTCTTCTATACTTATAATCGCTGCAGTGATCATTATTGACCAGGTGTTAAAGATCTGGATCAAGACCAATTATCCTTTAGGTCCAGTTACCAATATCCTTGGTTTACCCTGGGCTAAATTATATTTTATTGAAAATGAGGGAATGGCGTGGGGATGGAAATTGGGTGGTGAATGGGGTAAGATGCTATTGACCTTATTCAGGCTTGCTGCTGTAATATTCGGTTCCTGGTATTTAGGAAGGATTGTTAAGCAAAATTATTCCAGGGGATTTATTGTATGCGCTTCCCTGATTTATGCCGGTGCATTGGGAAACCTGATAGATAGCCTGTTTTATGGGCTTATTTTTGAGGAAAGCACCTATTCTCACATAGCCACTATTTTTCCTCCTCATGGCTACGGAAGCTTTCTACATGGAAAAGTAGTTGATATGCTTTACTTTCCCATGGTGCATTCTACCTTTCCCAATTGGATGCCATTTATCGGAGGCAATGAATTTGAGTTCTTCAGTCCCATTTTCAATATAGCTGATGCTTCTATTTCTGTGGGTGTGATAGCACTTTTGCTTTTCCAGAAAAGGCTATTGAAAAAACATCATACGGAAGAAACGCACACTGTCACTACCAATACAGAAATCAGTGACCAGGCACAGGTGATGTAGCCCGGGTTTACTCGTAATTGTTAAACCAGTTGAGATCCCAGTTTAACGGGTTGTCAGTTATTTCCTTAATGGTTTCCGGGATTAAAACGGGTTGTTTAATAACTACAAGAATTGGTTTTGTAGTCTTTTCATCAATAAGTTCTTCTTTAGCCAGTTTTAATGGGTATCCACTAAAATAAAGTAATTCGTTGGCTGAGTGTTTCATACTGGTTGGATTTAGGATAATGGATTTAGGTTACTAAGTCGGTGTTAAAATATAACTTCTGTTTTTTAATTGCAATAGGGTAAACACGCTAATTAAATAGCAAAAGGCCATCTTTTAGAATGGCCTTTTGCTATTTAATTTATATGTGATTAATCTTTAGGTAGTTCGCCAACCATTTTAGCAGGTATTACCCACTCGTCAAACTGCTCAGGTGTAACATATCCCAGTTTAACAGCCATTTCTTTTAAAGTTGTTCCTTCCTTGTGGGCTTTTTGCGCAATTTCAGCTGCTTTGTAATAACCAATCTTTGTATTCAATGAAGTAACCAGCATCAATGAATTGTCGACGTGCTTTTTGATATTGGCCTCAATAGGCTCAATACCTATAGCACATTTATCATTAAAGCTCACGCATCCTTCTCCAATGAGGCGGGCACTATGAAGGAAATTGTAGATCATCATCGGCTTGAAAACATTTAATTCAAAATGCCCCATTGATCCCCCGATATTGATACTGACATCATTTCCCATTACCTGTGCCGAAATCATGGTCATTGCTTCACATTGTGTAGGATTTACTTTTCCCGGCATAATGGAAGAACCAGGTTCATTATCCGGTATGAAGATCTCACCAATTCCACTACGTGGACCGGAAGAAAGCATGCGTATGTCATTTGCAATTTTCATAAGGCTCACGGCAACTGTCTTTAAAGCACCATGAGATTCAACGATGGAATCATGGGCTGCCAGTGATTCAAATTTATTTTTTGCTGTGATGAAAGGGATGCCGGTCAATTGTGCAATATGTTTTGCCACGTTATCAGAATAACCCGGAGGCGTATTGATACCTGTTCCCACTGCTGTTCCACCCAACGCCAACTCTGATAAATGCTCCAGTGTATTTTTTATGGCTTTAATGCCATGGTCTAACTGGGATACATACCCACTGAATTCCTGCCCCAGGGTAAGAGGTGTGGCATCCATAAAATGGGTGCGGCCTATTTTCACTACATTCATGAAATCCCTGCTTTTCTGGGCAAGTGTGTTTCTTAGTTTTTCCAGGCCTGGAATAGTTGTTTCAACCAACATCTTGTATGCTGCAATGTGCATGGCTGTTGGGAAAGTATCATTGGAAGATTGAGATTTATTTACATCATCATTAGGGTGTAATACCTTGTCTTTATCTGAAAGCTGTCCTCCATTCAGCACATGAGCCCGGTAAGCTATCACCTCGTTCACATTCATATTGCTTTGGGTGCCACTACCTGTTTGCCACACGACAAGTGGAAAAGCCTCATCTAGTTTTCCTTCCAATATCTCATCGCACACTTTCGAAATAAGGTCAAGCTTCTCTTTTGGTAATACGCCAGCCTCGAAATTGGTTAAAGCAGCCGCTTTTTTCAGGTAGGCAAAGGCGCGGATGATCTCTTTAGGCATTTTGTTGATGTCCTGCGCGATCTTAAAGTTTTCAATGCTGCGCTGGGTTTGTGCGCCATATAAGGCATTTACGGGTACATGCACCTCGCCCATTGTGTCTTTTTCAATACGATAGTCCATAAGCTTAAATTTTGCGGGGCAAAGATACACCGCCTTAAAAAGCGAGGTTGGTTTTGTTTTTGATTGATATACTATGTGAGATCGATTGTAATGATATTAATTGTATCAGCAGGGTTCATTGCCTGCAAATGGGAACCTAAGACCAGCGATGAAGGACTGGTGGAAACAATTTCCACAGATTCAATGCAGGCAAAAAGGGACAGTGCCGCAAGATTGCCCGATAGCTTGCTGAAGGATAACCTTACTGTAGATAGTTTCAGGAAGGACCAGACTAAAAACAATGATACTGTTGCCCTCATCCCCTCAAAAAATATTGACACTAAGAATGTAGACCCCAATGCGGTTGTAAATTTTGCACAAACCCTCATCGGCATTCCTTATTTATATGGCTCTACCAATCCTAACAAAGGGTTTGACTGTTCTGGTTTCATCACTTATGTATTCAATCATTTTGGTATTGCCGTACCACGTTCTTCTATAGACTTTACAGGAGTGGGAAAAGAGATACTGGTTGCAAATGCTAAAAGAGGAGATATAATTTTATTTACCGGAACTGATCCAACTGAAAGATTCGTTGGACATATGGGTATTGTTATTTCTAATGCCGACAGTTTACGCTTTATACACTCAAGTTCTGGGAAGGCCAATGGAGTAACCATTACCCCATTAAATAAGTATTACCTCGGCCGGTTTATGAAAACCATCCGTGTGTTCCCTCAAAATGACAAGTAATTATTTTCCTTTGAAGTTGGCTTTGCGTTTCTCCAAAAATGCGGAAGTACCTTCCTTCATATCCTCTGTATCGAAGCATTGCCCAAAAGATTCTAATTCCACTTCATAGCCATTTACCTGCCCATAGACTGCATTTGCTGCAGTAATGCACCTGCTGATAGCCAGTGGGGCTTTAGAAGTTATCACAGTGAGTATTTCTATAGCTTTTGCCAATAGTTGGTCCTGCGATACAACATGGTTGACCAGACCAAATTGTAAAGCGGTGGGGGCATCGATCATTCCCGCCGTCATCAGCAATTCTAATGCTCTTCCTTTCCCTATCAACTGAACCAGGCGTTGTGTGCCACCGTACCCGGGAATTAACCCAAGGTTCACCTCGGGTTGACCAAATTTTGCATTTTCACTTGCGATCCTCATATGGCATGCCATAGCCAGTTCGCAACCTCCGCCTAAAGCAAACCCATTGACCGCAGCAATAACTGGCTTTGTGCAGCCTTCTATCCTGGAAAAGATCTCCTGGCCTCTTCTTGCCAGGTCCATGCCCTGGCTTCCATGCAAGCCTAAAAACTCACTGATATCCGCTCCTGCGACAAATGCCTTTTGTCCTGCACCTGTAATAATTATACCCCTTATATCTGCATTCTGCTCCACTTCTTTAAGCATTACATCCAGGTCTGTGAACACATCCTTATTTAATGCATTTAGTTTATCAGGGCGGTTAATAGTTACCGTGAATATTCCATTCTCCAGAGCGGTCAGTAAGGTTGTATACATAATGGCTTTTTAAAATGAACGATGCTGTTGAACCCAGTTATCAATATAGGAAGCGATTTCACTGGTTGGAGTGCCAGGCGCAAATAAATTGCCTACACCCTGTTGCTGGAGTTGTTTCATGTCCTCTTCAGGAATGATGCCTCCCCCGGTAAGTAAAACATCATCCATACCTTTTTCTTTCATCAGGTGTGCCACTTTTGGGAACACAGTCATATGTGCTCCGGACAAAATGCTAATGCCTATGGCGTCTACATCTTCCTGCAGCGCAGCATTGACCACCATTTCCGGTGTTTGCCGGAGACCTGTATAGATCACTTCCATTCCTGCATCCCTTAATGCTGTGGCAATTACTTTGGCGCCCCTGTCATGACCATCAAGGCCCACTTTGGCAACCAAAACCCTAATTGGCCTGTTGATTTTTTTATCCATAACCTGAATTCAAAAATAACTTACTTTACTAAACTTCAACAAGAGAACATGCAATACAGAAAGTTTGGAGCAACAGATTTGCAGGTTAGTGAAGTAGGATTCGGATCCTGGGCCATTGGTGGAGACGCCACTATCGGGAATACTGCTATTGGTTGGGGGCCGGCTGATGATACAATTTCAAAGAAAGCTATCAAGGCAGCATTGGATGCCGGCATTAATTTTTTTGATACCGCTGATATTTACGGATTGGGACATTCGGAGGAATTGTTGGGAGCTTCTCTTACTGGTAGTGAGGTAATTATTGCGACCAAGGTGGGTAATGTTTCAAGAAACAACCAATTTACTGTTGATTATACAAAAGAACATATTCTATCAGCCTGTGAAAGAAGCCTCAGAAGATTGAATAGAGAGGTAATTGATTATTACCAACTGCATACTGCAAGGGTGAAACATTTAGAGGATGGTGAATGTATTGAAGCCATGCAATTGCTACAGCAGGAAGGGAAGATCCGCTACTGGGGTATTTCCCTCAATACTTTCGATCCTTTTCCTGAGGCTGATTTTTTTTTGGATAATAATTTAGGAAGTGGCTTTCAGTTAGTGTTGAATTTGATCAATCAGCGGGGCTTGCCTTTGATGAAAAAAGCTGCAGCGAAAGGATATGGTATTATTGCTCGCATGCCTTTGCAGTTTGGATTGCTGACAGGGAAGTTTACTGCAGATAGTCATTTCGACATTACTGACCACCGCCATAACCGGCTTACCCCAGAAATTATTGATAGCAGTAATGAAGCCTTGCAAAAAATCTGGAAACTATGCCAGAAATACCAGGTATCAAAGACGCAACTGGCTATGAGTTATATCATAAGCTACAACGAGGTATCTACTGTAATTCCGGGTATCCGAACACCTGAACAAGTCCGGTCGAATACATCGGGACTTGTAAAACTCTCAGCAGATGATACCCTGATGATAGAAAAGGAAGGACAGGGGATGATGGCTACATTATTATCACAAATTGAAAAGCAAGGCTAATTCCTCTGGAATTGCTTTTTCATTTCTTCAAGCCCTATATTGGCTAAATTGAAAGCTTGTGAATCTGCCTGCTCAAATAAAATGATCTTATCTCCATATTGCCTGGATAAAGGATTAGTAATTGAATCCATGACTCTTACGGTTTTGAAATGTTGAAAGACTTCATCATCCTTATATGGCATATGGCTTCCAACAAATAGAAGGTTTTGAAAATTAAGGGTTTTAGGAATCCATAGTAAAAAAGTACCATTGTCACTGATCACGTTTTCTCTAAAACCAACAGGGCCATAAAATTTTAAAGCTCCAGCCTGTCCATAATTTCGACAGTAGATCACAGTTGAAGCTCTTACATCATCCGGTAATTGCTGGTAAGCATTATTGGCTTTTGTGGCTAATTCTTTCCACCCAATCATATCTGCATAATCCTGTTGCAATGGATGATTTTCCTGGTCTTCCCATTTTAGCAAGCCTAAAGCTTCAATGTTATATCTTTTATTGAACCGGGACATATCAACAGGAGAATATACAGGCAGCAGCAAAGGAATGACTGGTAAGCCAAGTATAAGTACTAAGGCAGTTATAGCATACCTGAACCAGTATTTATTGAAACTAAATCTTTCAATAGCCACACTCCCTGCAGCAATAAGCATGGGGTAGGCCCCTAAGGTATAATAACCCTTACCGCTACCAAACATTAATAATCCAATAAAGATGATATAGATGAAAGCCAGGATGGAATAGGTCTTATGTCTGAACAGCCATATCAATCCCCATATCCAAACAGGCAAATAGGGCAACAGCATTAAAAGCTGGTCCTTTATGAAGTCAGCTTTGTTAATATACTTTAATTGGGTGTCGCGTAGTTCATTCATGTGATGTACTAAAGGCCAGTTGTGATTCCATTGCCAGGTTATATTTGGCATGATAAGGATAACACCCATTAAAAATGCTAACCAGAAATGTTTATATAAATAAAGTTTTCTGTAACTACTTACCAGGACTGCCAGCATAAAAGCAATGGCGAGGAAAAGAATAGAGTATTTGCCCCACCATCCAAGAGCCATTGCAAAGGCCAGGAAGTAAAGGTATCTATCCTGTCTGCTATTACAGTACCGAACGAGGAAATACATACTGAGGCACCATGCAAATATCTCCAGGCAATTAGGTTGATACAATATGTGTATGCGCAGGTAAGCTGTAAGTAATAGGGAGAGTGCTGCCAGGACCTGGGCAAATCTTTTGCCGCCCAATTCTTTTGTAATGGCTGCAGTAAGCAACAGCGTTAGCGCACCTAATAATGCTGGCCAGAATTTAACAGCAAAAACGGATCCTCCTGCCAGGGATGAAATCCATGAAAGCAGGCCAATGAGTGGTGGGTTTTCCAGATATCCCAGGGCAAGGTGATGCCCTTGCTCGAAATACAAATACTCATCACGTTGTAATTCGTAGGCAGAGTTTATTAATAAAAAGGGCAGTACTAATTTTAGTACTGCCAATAATATAATTAGCGGATCTGTTTTTTTCACCATAGCAGTTTTTAAAACTACTATTATTTGTCAAAAAGATCAACTGCGTAATGAATTCTTGAAACAGTTTCTTCCTTACCTAATATGTCTGCTATTTCAAAAACCGGTGGGCCGAATTTACCACCAACAAGCATTAACCGGAAGGGTAATTGCAATTCACCTGCTTTAATGGAAGCCTGTTCTGCTAATTGCTTGAAAAGGGTTTCAATAGAAGCTGCATTCCAGTCGCTGATGCTTGTTAATGACTTTGCAAAAGATTTAAAGAAACCAGACTTGTCATTATTCCATTTTGCTTTTATTGGAGTAGCATCAATTTCTGCAGGACTTTTGAAGAAGAAATAAGATTGCGGATAAAAGTCTGCCAGCACTGAGCAGCGCTCCTTTACCAGGTTTAAAATTCTTTCAAAATAGTCCTCATCGATATTACTCAGGCCTTTGTTTTCAAAATCTTTTTTTACTTCATTGATGTAATTTGAAGCAGGGAGTTTTTTAATCCATTCATGATTGAACCACTTCGCTTTTTCAAAATCAAATTTAGCTCCTCCCTTGTGCACTTTTTCAATAGTGAACTTTTCTGCAAGTTGTTCTAAGGTAAATATTTCCTGTTCTGTGCCATCATTCCAACCCAATACTGCAAGCATATTGATGAATGCCTCGGGAAGAAAACCTCTTTCCCTGAATCCTTCAGTCACTTCGCCAGTTTTTGGGTCTTGCCAATTCATGGCAAATACAGGAAAACCATATTTGGCGCCATCCCTTTTGCTCAGTTTACCACTGGGTCCCAGGATAAGAGGTAAGTGAGCCCATTGAGGCATAGCTTCTTCACCGAATAAATAGCGCCAGAGTAAAACATGCACAGGAGCGCTGGGAAGCCATTCTTCGCCCCTGAAAGCATGTGTGATTTGCATCAGGTAATCGTCCACCACCACAGCAAGGTGATAGGTAGGCATGCCATCACCTTTTAATAATACTTTGTCATCTACAATTGAGGTATCAAAACTTACTTCACCTCTTATCATATCCGTAAAACTTACTGTCTCATTAGTCGGTATTTTGATGCGTATTACGTGGGGTGTATTGGATTGTAATAATGAATCTGTTTCTTCTTTTGACAGTGAAAGAGAGTTCCGCATTTGCATGCGCACACTATGGTCATATTGTGGGTTTGTATTGGCATCGGTACGTAAGCGGTTCCGCATTTCATCAAGTTCCTGTGCAGTATCGAAAGCATAATAGGCCAGGCCTTTATTCACCAGCTCTTCACCATATTTCCTGTATAATTCTTTTCTTTCACTTTGACGGTAAGGCCCAAAAGAACCACCATGCATAGCGCTTTCATCAGGTTCCAGGCCACACCATTTCAGCGTTTCAAAAATATATTCCTCGGCACCAGCCACGTACCTGCTTTGATCAGTGTCTTCAATACGTAAAATGAATTCGCCGCCATAGTGCCGGGCAAATAAATAATTATACAACACCGTGCGTACACCTCCCAGGTGCAGACCACCTGTCGGACTTGGTGCAAAGCGTACTCTTACTTTATTATTCATAATTACAAAAGTACGACCTGTTGATTCAATTGAATTACGCCAATGCATGCATGCAACAAACCTTGTCAATTAATTTGTTTTTCAAGCAATAACATCAGCATCGCTTTCTAACTTCGTGTACATGCACCGGTATTTCATAAAGACTCCATGGTTGGCAAGGGTTTTATTTCCATCCTTTGTTTGGAGAGTGCGAACGAAACAGAAAGAAGTGTATCTCAGTTTTGATGATGGTCCACATGAGTACGTAACACCCTGGGTCCTGGGTCTGTTGAAACAATATAATGCCAAAGCGACATTCTTTTGTATTGGTAAGAATGTAAGTGCAAATCCTGGTATCTATGATCAGATTTTAAAAGAAGGGCATGCAGTAGGAAATCATACTTACAGTCATTTAAATGGATGGAAAGTTTCTATTGCTGAATATGTAGAGGATATTGAAAAAGCATCTACAGTTATCAATAGCAATTTATTCAGACCACCTTATGGTAAAATAAAACTTTCGCAATCAAAACGTATTTCATCAGCATTAAAAAAAGAAAAAGCAAGAATAGTAATGTGGGATGTATTAAGTGCTGATTTTGATCAATCCATAAGCCCTGAAGAATGCCTTCAGAATGTTTTACAAAATTATACTTCGGGTTCGGTCATTGTTTTTCATGACAGTGAAAAAGCCTTTTCTCATTTAAAATATGCTTTACCGTTAGTGTTAGAGCAACTATATGAACAGGGATATATATGCAGAAAGATTGAATATGTAAGATAAAAGGCCCTAAATAATTAGGGCCTGGGTAGAAACCCTGGCCCGTTTTTAATCCGTACCCTATGAAAACTGGTTTAAAGGTAAAAACTTTTTCGGAATATAAAATTCTATTTAAGCTTTGTCAGTAAATAATTTAATGGGGAAGCTTGATAGCATGGGAAGTGCCATTTATGGTCAAAGTTCCAAGAAAGTCGCAGGTGCCATCTCCATAATTCAAGGTTCCTGCCCACTGGGATGTATTTTGTAAGGTTTCCCTCCATACTTTCAAAATCCCTTTAGAAATCCACCTGCAGGAAAAGCGCTTGATTAATGGATCAACGATCTCCGAATGCCAGGCATTCAATACATCTCCCCGCTTTAGCTTTCCATGAGCTGAACCGGTAATAGAAAAAATGTCGTCAAGGGGAATATCCGGTGTGCCATTACCTTCTATTTGGGTAATTACCCGGTGACTCGTCCAGGTAGAGTAGGATCCTGATGGGGATGTGATTTTACCATCAGTTACATCTATGGTAAACTGCCTCCGGTTGGATCCGGCTGTTGTAGAATTTGTAATGGTATGGCTGCCTTCTACGGTAAGGCTATCAAACCTGAAGTCTTCAAATACCGTAGTGGCTGATTTACCGGGGTTGGTTAAGCGACCGGTATAGGTACTGATTATTTTACCGGACCTGTTATGGCCATCTTTTCCAGGGCATCCTCCACCAAAATCAATTTCTATTTGCAAGGGGAATAACTCAGGAGCATTTAAACGTACTATGGATATTTTATAGCAGGTCAATGAATCTACTCCCGACTCACGACCTCCGGTAAGCAATTGATTTGTTCTTCCAAAAACCCCCAGTCCTGCCATACCTACTTCATTGTTCACTCCAATAACATTGTCAAATACATCATTGAAAATCACTTCGTTATTGGTCTCTGACTCGGCAGAGAATGTAGCAATTTCTTCTTCCTGTTCTGAAGTAAGACCTGAACTGCTTGTTTCTTTTTTGCATCCGGAAATGGTAAAAACAGCCAGGCAAGCGAAAAGAATCAATTGGGTAAGGAAAGGAGTAGTTTTCATGACTTAGTTTTGATTGCGACCTTTTGACGGTTCTAAGAAAGGAAGTTTTGCTTTAAGTTTAAAGGCTTCTTAATCTTTTTTTAACCAGTTTTGCCTTGTAATTCTTCTTACGATGTATTTGATTGATACTCATGCGCATATTTACTTGCCTGAATTTGATAATGACAGGGGAGATTGTATAAAAAGAGCATTAGAGGCGGGGGTATCCTCCATTATCATGCCTGCAATTGATAGCAGCACGCACAATGCTATGTTACACACTGAGTCAGGTAATCCTTCCTGTTTAGCGATGATGGGTTTACATCCCTGTTCTGTAAACGAATCATTTGAAAGAGAACTTGAAGTTGTTTGTGAATACCTGGAGCAACGGAAATTTTGCGCAATAGGGGAAATAGGACTTGACTTTTATTGGGATAAAACCTTTACGGATCAGCAATTTAAATGTTTTCATGCCCAAATTGAACTGGCTTTGCAGTATGACCTTCCTATTGCCATCCATTCAAGGAATGCCACAGATGAATGCATAGATGTCATTAAACAATATCCAACCCTTAAAGGTGTATTCCATTGTTTTTCTGGTACTTATGAACAAGCTATGTCACTGATGGTTACTAATTTTATGTTGGGTATCGGGGGTGTTGCCACTTTTAAGAATGCAGGTCTTGACAAGATATTGGAAAAAACAGGTATAGAAAAAGTCATTCTCGAAACTGATGCACCTTATTTAGCTCCTGTGCCTTATCGGGGAAAACGCAATGAGCCTGCCTATACCAGGCTTGTCGCTGAGAAATTAGCCACTATCACCGGACTTAGTTTGAACCAGGTTGCAGAAATAACTACAGAAAATGCCAGGAAGCTGTTCAAACTATAGCTCTAAAGCCTAAATTTGCACCCTCTTTACCAGGAACAGGAGACTTGTCCGAGTGGTTGAAGGAGCACGCCTGGAAAGTGTGTATACCTCTAAAGGGTATCGAGGGTTCGAATCCCTCAGTCTCCGCAAATGCAGAAAGCCGCTTCTAAAGCGGCTTTCTGCATTAATTCCTTTTTTTATACATTAACTCATTAATAATTAGTTCATTATTTAACCACTTCGGTATCAAATCAGAGGCCGAGGCATTATTTAGGTTACTATCCTTTTTCCTTCAACATTTAAAGGGCTTTACCGTTACTACTCTTCGACAATCAACATTACTGTTCTATTGTCCGACCTTCTACTTCCCCCGTATTTCCCCTATCTGAAGTATACCAACGCCCTATCTGAAGTATAGATGAAGTATAGATAGTGCGTGATCAACACGCAGTATCTATACTCCAGGTAGGAAGTTGGTAGGTAGTAGGTAGGCTTAAAGTAGGGTTCAGGTAGGTATTATCTTAACCGTATATAAAATTGGGTAGGTAGGCTCTTTAGTGACTTTGAGGAAAGCAATTCATCCATGCCTGGGCATTAAATTACCATTATCAGCAAAAAACTAATCTTCGTTAATCCATTTTTTGAAAAGTGGAGCTGTTTCCTGGCTAATAATAATGCTATGATTGCAGGTGGGTATCAAAAGGCTGACTTCCAGTTTTACTTTCTCAAAGCTTTTGAAACCTCTTATGTATTGAATATTAACCAGGTACTTACGGTTAGCCCTGAAAAACACTGATTCATCCAATTCTTCCTCAAGGGCAGAAAGATTCCTGTCGCATAGATATTTTTTCTCTTCTTTGTCTACTGCCACAATTATGGTATTGTCCCGGTATATAAATGCTATGTCTTCCACTTTTAGAGCAATGTTCTCATTGCCTTTCCGTACGACCAGGCGGGTTTTCTTTTTCTTCATAGTTGTTAGTGCTTCCATGATCCACGATTTGTTTCGTAAATTATATATTAAACCTTTAAAGCGTTTGTCAATGATTGCTAAAATGATGAACGGAAATTATTGTGGTTAAATGCGCCGGCAACAAGGTGCAGGTGGGTGGGGAAAATAACTTTAATCAATACCAACCTGTATTTTTACTATTTATCTTTTCTCAAATCATGAACTGCCAATTCAGAAGTTATTTTCAGGGGTTTACATTATAATATTCATGCTTCATTATTTCAATCAGCTATTACTGAAGCAGTATCATGCTTTTAATGGTCTTGCAGGTAAATGTAAAGCTGATGAGAAAATTATTTTTACTATGCTTTGGATTATTCCTGCTCAGTATGCAGGTATTAGCTCAGGCCAGGAATATAAACGGTAGAGTTACCGATGATAAGGGCAACGGCCTTCCCAATGCCTCTGTTATTGTAAAAGGTACCAATATTGGCACCAGTACTTCAGCAGATGGGTCATTCTCCTTGTCTGTGCCTTCCAATGCCACTGCGCTGATCATTTCCTATATCGGATTGGATGATAGGGAAGTGGCACTTACCAACGAAGTCAATTATAGTGTTGCTCTTGTTCCAGGAGTGAAAACTGGTTTGGATGAGGTAGTGGTCGTTGCCTATGGCACGCAGCAAAGAAGGAAGGTTACCGGTGCAGTGAGCAAGATATCCGGAAGCGAAGTGGAAAATATTCCCATGCCTTCTGTTGATCAAATGTTGCAGGGAAAGATAGCTGGTTTGCAATCCGTGTCACCAAGCGGGCAACCTGGAAGTTTCCAGGATATCAGGATACGGGGCATTGGTTCTATCAATGCTTCATCATCACCTTTATTTGTCATTGATGGAATTCCTGTAAATACAGGAGATTTTTCCAATGCTACCAATTCAAGCAATTTATTGGCAGGTTTGAATCCTAATGATATTGAAAGCATCAGTGTATTGAAAGATGCATCTTCTGCTTCCATTTATGGATCACGTGCGGCAAATGGTGTGATCCTTATCAACACTAAAAAAGGAGCAGCAGGTAAAACCAAAATAAGAGTAGATGGAGAGTTTGGATCAAACGATATTGCCTACTTCCCGGATCTTGCACAACCATTAAATAAGGAGGAATTTAAGCAATTAACCACTGAAGGAATCCTTCATGTGGGGGGGACACAAGCGGATGTAGATGATATATTGGGACAATTAGGATATAACTCTACAGCATATTATAATTGGCTTGACCTGGTTAAGAGAAGAGGACAGCAACAACAAATCAATCTTTCTGCTTCGGGAGGAGATGCCAAAACCCAATTCTTCCTATCGGGAGGATATTTTAAGCAGCTTAGCGAGATCATAGGATCCGGCTTTAAACGGTATAGCCTTAATACCAACCTGAAACACCAGGCTAGTAAACGTTTATCGATTGGTGCCAATTTAAACCTATCATCATTTAACCAGGAGGGTGAGTCAGAGAGTGCCAATTTCCGTAACCCGATCATTGCCGGCATGGCCTTACTTCCTACGTTGGAAGCTTATAATCCTGATGGAACACCCAATTATGATCCTACAATATTTAACCAGATCTATAACCCACTGGCCATTAGAAAATATGACCGGCTGCATAATCAAACATCCAAATTGTTAGGTTCTGTAAATGGAGAATTTAAGATCCTGGATAATTTAAAGATATCTTCACGGTACGGCATAGACTATAGTAACATTGAAGAGAATGCCTATTACAATCCTTTCTTTGGTGATTATTCTACCAATGATCCTGCCACCACAGGCTTATTCTTTAATAGTTACAACCGTTTATTTAATTGGGTTTGGACCAACCTGGCTGATTACAGTTTTCGTACTCTTCAAGATAAACTGGATGTTCATTTAACCGGGGGATACGAGTCGCAAAAATCTCAATTGCTGACTCAGAATGGTTCCGGAAATGGATTTCCACTGACCACATCTATTGTGTATCCTTCACCTGTTACACCATTGACACCCGTATTTGCGGGATCAGATTACTCTTTTGTATCCTGGTTGTCAAAGGCGGATGTAAGTTTTTTAAATAAGTACACACTATCAGGAAGTTTGCGTAGGGATGGCTCTTCCCGGTTTGGGGCGAATAATCGTTATGGTACATTCTGGAGTGTTGGAGGTGCCTGGAATATTGACCAGGAAGCTTTTATGGACGGCGTTGATATGATCTCATTATTAAAATTGCGCGCATCTTATGGTGTTAATGGAAATGCGGGCATCGGCAATTACAACTGGAGAGCAACCTATTCGTTTACCGGAACCTATAATAGCTTGCCCGCAAGCTTCCCTAATAATGTAGGTAATCCAAACCTTACATGGGAACAAAACAAGCCGCTGGATATAGGTGTTGAGATCGGGTTGTGGAAGAACAGGATCAATATTGAAGCTGATTATTATAAACGGAAAACTGACCAATTGCTGCTCAACGAGCCATTATCACCAACAAGCGGATTTACCTCATTTGATAATAATGTGGGCGCAATGGAAAATAAAGGTTACGAAGTGACTGTTAATGCTACACCCGTAAAAACAAAGGATTTTACCTGGTCAATATCTCTTAATGGAAGCTGGAACTCGAATAAAGTTACCCGCCTAAGGGAAGGCCAAACTGAGATACGCTCATTGCCATATATTATCCGCGTGGGTGAAGATGTACAATCCATATTTACGCGTTTATGGGCTGGAGCCGATCCGCAGACAGGAGACCCTTTATGGTACACCAATGAAAGTAAGAATGAAACCACTTCTGATTTCAGTAAGGCTAACCGAACCATTATAGGTTCCGCTTCACCTAAAGGCTTTGGCGGCTTTAGTACAACCCTGGCCTATAAATTCTTAAGCCTGGATGCACAACTCAATTACCAGTATGGAAATCTTCTGTATGACCAGTGGGGATTCCTATTCACAGGTGATGGTGCTTTTGCTTCCCTGAATCACAACCGCAAGCAACTGCAACGCTGGCAAAAACCTGGTGATATAACAGATGTGCCACGTTACGATTTCTTTAATTCAACAACATCTAACGCAGCATCCAGCAGGTATTTCTATAAAGGTGATTTTATACGCTTGAGGAACCTTACGTTGCGCTTTGATATGCCTTCATCTATAGCTGAAAAATTAATGCTTTCTCAATTCAGTTTTTACGTACGCGGAACGAACCTTTGGACCAAGACCTTTGATAAGAACATAACCATGGACCCTGAGCAAAGCATCAATGGCACCAATGACCTGCAGTTCTTTATACCTAAAACCTTTACAGTTGGAATTAATATTCAACTATAAGGGAATCTTCATTTTTAATAAAAAGCATTTTCTATATGACTACAAGAAATTATTTAAAGGCTGCAGGACTAAAACTATTCATAATTGTACTGGTGTTTAGTTCCTGCAAAAAGGATTTCCTTGATCTGAGGCCTTATGACAGCATAGGATCGGATGTTGCGATCTCAAATGTTTCCGATATGAAAGCGGCATTGAGCGGGGCCTATGCCAACCTGGGAAGTGTGAATCTTTATGGGAGAACAATTCCCTTATTTGCTGACCTGCTTGCAGATAATGTATATATTTCCACGGTTAATAGTAACCGCTACCTTGATTTTTTCCAGGTAAATTATACTGTAACCAATTCAAATGCGCAAGGTGTCTGGCAATCAGCCTACAGTACCATTCTCCGTGCCAATAATGTGATCAACAGCCCATTGAAAGGAACTGCAGAAATTGAGCAGGTGCGCGGGGAAGCACTATCTATCAGGGCACTCATGTATTTTGAATTAGCCAAACATTTTGCAAAGCCTTATACAGTGGACCCTAACGGACTGGGAGTGCCTATAATACTTGAATACAATCCAACCTTAAAGCCGCCAAGAAATAGCCTCAAGGAAGTGTATGCACAGATAGAACAGGATCTTACCAGGGCTATTGGTTTATTAACCATTCAAAAGTCTTCAGGGTTTTTTACAAAATATGCCGCTACAGCTTTGCTTGCAAGGATGTATGAATTCAAGGGCGATTGGCCAAAGGCTTTAACAACGGCACAGGATGTTATCAATAACAGCGGTTATTCTTTATTACAGTTGAATGAAGTAATGTCCTTCTGGCAAAACAACAAGGATCGAAATGATAAAAAGGAAGTCTTGTTCGAAGTTGTATTTGATGCCAACAATAATGCTGGTAATTCTTCCCTTCCTTATTTCTATGATCAAAATGGTTATGGTGATGCATTGGCAACTGAATCATTATATAATACGTATAGCAATACGGATGTTAGAAAAAAACTCATTGTTGTAGGCAGCCCAACCAGGGGTGCCAATGCAAAAGTGGTAAACAAATTTCCAAATGCAGGCTCGCCCGATAAAGATGAATTTAAGGTTATTAGAATGTCGGAAGTTTATTTGATTGCTGCTGAAGCTGCGTACCAGACAGGAAATGAACCTTTGGCACTTGAATATTTAAATGCAGTGGCAACAAGGAGAGATCCATCATTTGCTGGTTATACATCTTCAGGTGCCGCACTCTTATCTGATATTCTTTTGGAAAGGAGAAAAGAACTTGCCTTTGAAGGTCATCGCTATTGGGACCTGGCAAGGTATAACATGGATATAGTCAGGGTTAACCTTGTTGGTAATTATCCAGGCAATGTTCCTCTGGTTATTGCAGCCAATAGCTTCAGAAGAATTTTTCCCATACCACAGGCAGAACTGGATGCCAACCCAACGATAAGAGAACAGCAAAACCAGGGATATTAAAAGTTCAGTTTCTTAAATAATATTTAAAAAGTGCAAGATGCAGGGATCACTCCCTGCTTCTTTAATAAAGGATTTCCATTAATCACTCCCTTCTGATTCATAAGGAGTATTCATGTTCTGTACTTCATAGTTCATGCCTCATATAAGATGTCAATTGTATGCAGTATATAAACCCTAATTTGTTATAGAATTATTCTCATGTGCGAGAGACTGTTCCCAGTCTGTCAATAGATAAAAATTATTAAGTAGTCGCAGGCGGTTTCTACCGCCTGCCTGTTTTAATAGATAAGGGGATTACACTATCAACTGAATAATTGACAAGTCAAAATTTATAGGTGTATAATGACTTATTTGAACTGGGATGGGGGAGTGCCAAAAAACTTTTTAAAGCTTTTACTAAAAGTAAATACATCAGGAAAGCTACATAGGATGGCTACCTCTGAAACAGAATGATTTTTCTCTGTTAATAATTTACGAGCCAATTGCATTTTGTTCTCAGTGATATATTGGTAAGGCGTCTTTTTGTATACCTCCTTAAACCTGCGGAAGAAATGGTATTCCGACATATTACAGTGATCTGAGATTTCCTTGATCTCTGCTATCTCCAAAAAATTTGTATCCATATACTCTTTTGCCAGTTGCAGGCGATGCAGGACTTCTTTTCTGGTAGTTGCTTTCACAGAATTTATTTCGTTTAGTGCGAGGTAATTACCATATTCCTGGTAGATGATCCTTTCGGACAGATCCATGAACCATTCTTTGTTGATTTCCGGGGTTTTTTCCTTTTCTATCCTGGTAAGCAATTGCCGGAGTTTAGCACCAATGGTAGTATTGGTTATGGAGTGCAGACTTTCGAAAAACTCCGGGTATTTAAAATGCCCTGAAAGAAAATTATCAAAGTCTTCGTGCCTGGAGGTAAGTACAGTAAAGGTTTCTAAAACTGTATCCGGGCAAATGTCAATACAAATACTTTTTATCGGAAGTTTATTATAGGCATATACATTATCATATTTGCATGCAGTCAAATAGGTGCCGGCATTCACCGCATGTTCTTTCCTATCGATCTTATAGTAAATGCAATTATCAACTACATATTTCACGCTAAAACTTCTGAATGCATTGGTCGTGTACCATTCTTCAAGCTCGGAATAATAGATCATATCTATATCCATGGGCTTATTCAAAACCAGTTTATTTGATTCAGTTATTTTCTGGAACATTAGCGGTTGGTTTCCTTCTATAAGATAGAGCGAATTCCAACTAATGCTGCTTTTCCTATAATGGCATTTGACCACTTATCAAAATATATACTGGTTTACCCTTAAGAAGGTAAGCTCCAGACTTGCGCAAGTATTTAATTACTTTATGCAAGTAGAATTAATTGATGAGAAGGATCATATTATAAGGCAAAATTTTGTGATTTTTATTTTATTTGAATAGGGTGCAATCAAGTAGTTTTGCCGCATTAAGATATTTTTCTCATGTGCATGTTTTAATGCACATATCCAGGTCCTGTTTCTACAGGACCTGCTTTTTTTATAGCAAGATCTACCAGTTATTCATTTGTTCTTTAATGATCCGCTCGGGATCTTCTGGTTTATGGTCTGGCCATTCAGGATCATAGTTCACAAAGCAGGAAAGCCATAAGCTACGGGCAAAACGCATGAGCCATGGCTGGAGAAATAACAAGGAGATGGAATTAAAACTGATCCAATATAAAAAACGTTTGTCCCTGAAAGAAAAACCAATGATCAATAACCAAAGAAGAAAGCTGATAATTGTAAGAAATAATGCAACCAGGTAACTTACATAACCTGTTCCATAATAGAAGCCTACTTCTATATCGGTTATTTGCCCGCAAACAGGACAGGTCTCATTCATTTCCATGTTTTTGTTAAACCGGAAGGTGAGGGGATATTTAAAAAGTTTCCCTTCACGGCATCTTGGACAACGGCAGGTGATGATAGTTATCAAATAGCTTCTATGAGGTTTTTCTGTCTCCATATTCATTACAAATAGTCCAGGACTTTTTCCATCTGCATACTCCTGGAGCCTTTAATCAACAGGTAAGCATTTTCATATTTTCCTCTCATCCATTCTCCCGCTTTCGCAGAAGAAGGAAACTGATGAAATGGATGATTTATTTGCTGGAAATCTCCGCCAACCAGAATGACATCCTTCCAGGGATATTTTTTGATTTCTTCTATAAGGCTTTCATGTTCTTCTACACTCGTTTTTCCCAACTCCGCCATAGCGCCAAGTGCCAGTATTTTGTCAGTGGATCCCATCCTTGCAAAATTTTCAATAGCAGCTTTCATACTGCTGGGATTTGCATTATAGGCATCTAATATAATCTTGTTGTTCCCTTTTTGCATTAACTGTGAACGACTGTTAGATGGCAAATAAGCTTCAATGGACTCTTTGATTTTTTGCGGAGATACCTTGAAATAAACACCTAAAGCTACTGCTGATAATACATTGGGTAGATTGTAACTTCCTACCAGGTGGGTTTGTATAATTCCTTCATAACCCTTGTTAAACTGGACACTTAAAAAAGGATCTGTTTGAAAAATATTTCCTGTAACTTCTGCACCATGTGTTCCATAGGTATAAATCCCCGGTATGCCTTTGCTCATCTCTTGCAGGTACTCATAGTCTGACATAATAAAGGCGGTTCCTTTGTGTTGCCTTAAATAATCAAATAGTTCGCCCTTGCCTTTCCGTACTCCTTCTTCGCCACCAAATCCTTCCAGGTGCGCCTTGCCTACATTGGTTATCAAACCATGGGTGGGCATTGCATAGGCACAATAGGAAGCAATCTCATTTTGGTGATTGGCACCCATTTCTATCACAGCCATTTGAGCATCCTGCCTGATCTTTAAAATTGTTAAGGGAACTCCGATATGGTTGTTTAGGTTGCCTTCAGTTGTATATGTTTTGTAGTAAGATGATAGTACAGCATGTACCAACTCTTTAGTGGTTGTCTTTCCGTTACTGCCAGTAATGGCTATAAAAGGGATATCAAATTGTAGTCTATGGTGGTGAGCAAGATCCTGTAAGGTTTTCAATACATCATCTACTAAAATTGTCCGTTCATCAATGGCATAGTTTGCATCGTCAATTAAAACATAGGCAGCACCTGCATCAAGAGCTTTGGTAGCAAATTCGTTGCCGTTAAAGCTCGGTCCCTTCAAAGCAAAGAACATGTCTCCTTTATTCAGTTTGCGGGTATCGGTTTGGATAGATGGATTTTGGAGGTATAGAGTATAAAGTTCTTCTATATTCATTTGGCAAATGTAATAGGTGAAAGTCTATTGAATAAAAAACCCCCTCCAGGTTGACTGGAAGGGGTGTCTATGATGTTTTTCAGGATTATCTTTTTTGCTTTTTCGTTTTCCAGAAGTTTCCGGTTTTCCTCTTGTTACCTTCCGGGCTACCCATACGGTCCATAGCGCAACGGAAACCAATAGTGCTGGAGGCCTGGTCTTCTTCTAAGTAGCGGCGTGTACCGGGAACCAGCCAGTAGGCACGGTCATTCCAGCTTCCACCTTTATATACCCTTGACTTATCAGAAATAAGGGTAGTGATGCCGTAGCCATAAGAGGCATTTGATAAGCTGTCACCGTCAAGGAAGTTGATCACATTACCACGCTGGTAGTTACGACGGTTCTTGCTTTCCTCGTCAGTTACATCCGTCATCTTAACGCGACCAGTGCTATCTCTTTCATACCTTTCATTCGGATCTGTTGCAGCTGCGTCCTTCACATACAATTTCTGGTATTTATTACCACGGTAAGGAGCTACATCATCCTGATTCCCTGCGACATCAAGACCTGTAAGAGGCCTATAAACGTCGGCCACCCACTCACTAACATTACCAGCCATATTGTAGATGCCGAAACCGTTTGGATAGAATGAGGTTACTTCAGAAGTGTAAACTGCGCGGTCATTCAAACCACCCGCAACACCCGCATTATCACCTGACCCTCTTTTGAAGTTGGCCAGGAACTGACCTTGCCAGCTGCCATGTTTTGTATCACGCAATCCACTGGAATTCATATTATGTGTCCATGGGTAAACCTGCTTGTTCGATTGCAATTCTTCCCCTCTTTTTCCTTCTTTGGTAGAAGGACGTGGGTTTTGATTGATCAATCCATATGCTGCATATTCCCACTCAGCTTCAAATGGCAAACGGTAATCTGGTAGTAATAGGCCATCTTCCATTGTAACATTTGTACGGGGAGTTCCCTGTGCTGTTTTTAAAGGATTCTTTTTGGAAGTTGCCCCTTTGCCTGGCTGAGCCTGGTAAAGTCCAAGTAGGTAAGATTTAGTTGTAAAGTTTTCCTGTCCTTGCTGTCCTTGTACACCTTGTGGAGAAACATATCCTTTTTGCATCAGGATACCTTCATTCACACGGTCACTTCTCCAAAGACAAAAATCGTGGGCTTGCTTCCAGCTAACTCCAACTACAGGGTAGTAGTTAAAGCCAGGATGACGGAAGTAATACTCCACCAAAGGCTCATTATAACTTAACTCGCTACGCCAAACCAAAGTGTCTGGCAAAGCAGCATCCATAATTTTCTGATTGTTGGGATCGTCCTCAGGATTGAAAACCCTGTTTAGCCAGAAGATATACTCGCGGTAGTGAACGTTAGCTACCTCGGTACGGTCAATGTAAAATGAAGGAACAGTGACACGGCGGGGGATATTATCCCAGTTGCCCATTACGTCTTCCTCAGTCTGACCCATTGTAAAGGTACCACCCTGAACAAAAACCAAACCTGGCCCTAAGCCTTGTTCCTGGGACTTGGCTACCTGGTAACCACCCTGGTTTTTGTCATTGTAGTTCCAACCTGTTACATCGGATTTGTCTTTTTTGTTCTTGCCAAATAGGCCGTTCTTACACGAGGTCAGCGCTGCGGCACAGGATAATAGGATTAAAAAATTTCTTACTTGCATGGTTGCGTTTTTTGTCTTTCTAAAGGAACACATGGATTTTTCATGTGTCTGCCTTGGTTTAACCATTGTTTGGAATAACTTTAACGCCGTCAGATTGGAATTATTGTTACCCCCAATAGTTTTATAAGACAGATGTGCGAATATAGATAGAATGATATTAAATGTCTAAGGGGTTTTACGTTTTTTACATGTTAATTCTACGATAGCCATCACCATGTTCCCTATCCAAAAGCTACTGATCCTGAGTGTTTTGACAGCTTCAATGCTGATGGCGGGCGCCCAAAGAACGTATAAATCCTCCTCTGTTTTGGCCTCCGGAAACTGGTATAAGATCAGCGTTGGCAGGGAAGGGATTTATAAAATCGACCCCACTTTCCTGTCAGCTTTAGGCCTCCAGGGAGCCATTCCGTCAGCTCAGATCAGGATTTATGGAAATGGGGGAGGAATGCTGCCGGAATCAAACGCCGCTCAGGCAATGGACGACCTGGAAGAAATAGCCGTTGTAGTAGAAGATGGCGGAGATGGTGTTTTTAATGGCCCGGACCAACTACTTTTCTATTCTCCCGGTCCCGACCATTGGGAACTGGATTCCAATACCCATTCATTTCATCATACAAAGAACCTTTATAATGATAAAGCCTATTATTTCATTACTATAGGGGGTGTTGGGAAAAGGATTAAACAGCAAACTATTCCGCCTGTTCCCCAGTCAACTATAACTTCTTTCGATGAACACTATTTTCATGAGCTTGATAGTGTAAATTTCCTTTCAAGTGGAAAAGAATGGTATGGAGAAGAAATGACCAGTGCGCCTGGGAAGTCCTTGTCCAGGAGCATAATAACAGCAATTCCTGGCATCATTCCCGGTCGGCAAGCCAGCATAACAACCAATTTGTCTGCCCGGTCTATAAATGTTGCCTCATCTTTTTCTGTAACAATTAATGGATTCCCTGTTCAGCAAATTGCCATTCCAGCTGTGGGTACGGGTATACTGGACCCATTTGCCCGGCAGGTGGAGAAGAAAGATAATTTTATTGCCACTCCTGATCCTATAGTAACACTTAGCTTTTCTCCCGGCAGTTTTAATGCCCAGGGCTGGCTAAACTGGTTTGAATTATTTTATAGACGCAACCTCGAGATGCCTGTTTCAAGGCAGTTGGTTTTCAGAGACCTTTTGAGTGCGGGAACGCCTGCGGTTCAATATATATTATCTAATGCCGATTCACATACCCAGGTTTGGGATATTTCGGATCAGGGGGAGCCTGCTAAAATGTTGGGTGTCATTTCCGGTAACCAGTTGCAGTTTTCCAATGATGCGCGGGAGCTAAAGGAATATATTGCGTTTTCAGACAATTATTTATTACCTGTAGCTAAAGGCAAAGTAGCTAATCAAAACCTGCATGACAATCCCTCTGTCGATTTCTTTATTATTACACCACCTGGATTCATAACGGAAGCAGAGCGCCTGGCCAATTTTCACCAGCAGCATGACCAATTGAAAACACTTGTAGTCACCACCGAGCAGGTTTATAATGAATTTTCAGGAGGGTCTCCAGATCCTTCAGCATTACGCAATTTCATCCGGATGTTTTATGACAGGTACAGAACTACCTGGAAAGAATCAGGTAAATACCTGTTACTGTTTGGAAAGGGTTCGTTTGATTACAAGGACCGGGTTCCAAATAATACAGCTTTAGTGCCGGTATATGAAAGTAATGCTTCCTTAGACCCTTTAAGTACCTATACATCTGATGACTTTTATGGCTTTTTAGAAGAAAATGAGGATATCAATTCCGGCCTGCTGATTAATACCCTCGATATTGGCATAGGCAGAATACCTGCAAAGAATATGGCAGAGGCAAAAAATTTTGTTGACAAGGTCATGGTTTACCATTCTGCTGCTTCACTTGGGTCCTGGCGCAATCATATAGATCTTGTAGCAGATGACGAGGATAATAACCTGCATTTGCAGGATGCTGAATCTTTGTCTGCAGTTATAACCTCGGAAGCCCCTGTTTTTAATGTACAAAAGATCTACCTCGACGCTTTCAGGCAGGAAAGCGGATCAGCAGGTGGACGGTATCCCGAAGCTAATATCCAGGTTGATAATTCCATTTATTCCGGAACTCTCATATGGAATTATAGCGGGCATGGAGGTTCTCAAAGACTGGCTGAAGAAGTGGTACTCGATCAGTCCATCGTCAACAAATGGGACAACGCCACCAAACTTCCATTATTCATAACCGCAACCTGTGACTTTGCGCCTTATGATAATCCCTTGGTGAATTCCCTGGGAGAAAATATTCTTGTCAGGCCTAAAACGGGTGGCATTGGATTAATGACCACTTCACGAGTAGTATTTGCCTATAGCAACAGGATCATTAACGCAAACTACCTCAAAGCGGCACTCACTCCTGATAGTAATGGACGTTATAAAACCTTGGGAGCGGCAGTTTTGGATGCCAAGAATTTCACCTATCTCAATTCTGGTGATATTATCAATAACAGAAAATTTGCCTTGCTGGGTGATCCGGCTATGACCCTGGGCTTCCCGGAATTCAAAGTGACTGCCAGGACCATTAATGGCAAGGATGTAACAGGAACTCCAGATACATTGAGTGCTACAGAACTGGTGGCAATAGAAGGCTTCATCAATGATCTGCATAATATTCCGGATAATGGTTTTAATGGTACAGCCTATCTTACTTTACTTGATAAACCTGAAACCATCAGCACACTGGGTAATGACCCCGGAAGTTTTCCTGTAGGTTTTACGCAACAGGCAAACATTCTTTTTAAGGGAAAGGCTTCAGTGGAGAATGGAAAGTTTCTATTTCGTTTCAGGTTGCCAAAAGATATCAATTACCAGTATGGAAAGGGTAAGATCAGTCTTTATGCAGAAAATGGAAGCAAAGGAGGGAGTGGGTATTCTTCTAATATTATTATCGGCGGTTTAGATACAGCAGCCAATAAAGATCACCAGGGCCCTGAGATCAAAGCCTTTCTCAATGATGAAAAATTTGTCAATGGAAGCATCACTAATGCAACGCCTGTTTTATTGGTGAAGCTTGTTGATTCTTCCGGTATCAATACAGTCAGCTCAGGTATTGGGCACGATCTGGTTGCAACACTGGATAATGATAATAATAAATACTATGTTCTGAATAATTTCTATGAAACAGACTTAGATAATTTCCAGAAGGGAACTGTTCGCTTCCAGATGCCACAACTTGATCCAGGGCATCATACTTTAAAGATAAAAGCCTGGGATGTGACGAATAATTCAAGCGAATACCTACTCGAATTTACCGTGATCGAATCTGGTGAATTACGATTGGAACACGTATTGAATTATCCTAATCCCTTTACTACCTCCACCAGTTTTTGGTTTGAACATAATCATCCATTCGAAGATCTTTACGCAAAAGTTGAGGTCTTTACGGTTAGCGGCAAGCTTATTAAAACGCTCATACAAACAATAAATTCAGCCGGAAACCGTTCCAATGACATTCTATGGGATGGCCGGGATGAGTATGGTAATAAATTAGGCAGAGGTGTCTATGTTTATCGCGTGAAGATCAGAACATCATATGGAAAAACGGCCGAAAAATGGGAACGCCTCGTCATTCTTTAGCCATATAAATCAACCAAACATTTTCCTTTTATAACCAAAACTGTATATTTTCACGCACTTTATAAACAAGAACTATGAAATCAACTGCATTACGACTGACGACTGCTCTTACGCTTTTATTTGCAGGCGTTCTTCCCACCTTTGGACAGGAAAGAATTAATGTTGTGACCACGGCTGTACCTTTTTTACGTATTTCTCCTGATGGTCGTGCAGGTGCTATGGGTGAACTGTCACTGGCCACCAGTCCTGATGCAAGCTCCTCGTTTTTTAATCTTGGAAAAGTTCCTTTTAATGAATCTGTGGCAGGCGTAAATGTTACGTATACACCATGGCTGAAAAAACTGGTTAATGATGTATACCTGGCTTCCCTGGCCGGATATTATAAATTAGACGAAAACCAGGCAGTTTCAGGTTCACTTCGCTATTTCAATTTAGGAAGTATCCAGTTTACTGATAATAATGGTAATCCTTTAAATACATCCAATCCGCGTGAATTTGGATTTGACCTTGGCTACTCCCGCAAGCTTTCTGAGAAAATGGGTATCGGTGTAGGATTAAAATATATTTATTCAAACCTTGCCAGTGGTTATAGCGGTAATGGTAATACTTACAAGGCGGGAAGTGCTGTAGCAGGAGACATTGGTCTTTATTACAGGGCTCTTACTGAATCCGGACAGGGATGGGCGTTTGGTTTGGCATTGACCAACCTTGGTTCTAAAATATCTTATACTGATAATGCTGAACAAAAGGATTTTATTCCTGCCAACTTTGGTATTGGTACCACGTATACCAAGGTCATAGATGAAAGCAATAAGGTCACCTTTGGTGTTGACCTGAATAAATTAATGGTGCCAACCCCACCAGTACCTTCAAATCCTCCAACGCAACAGGATACGATCAATTTCAATAATTACCGCACAAAAAGTGTAGTGGGTAGCTGGTTTAGTTCTTTTGGAGATGCCCCTGGTGGAATGTCAGAAGAAATAAAGGAGTTCCAGGTTTCCCTTGGTGCAGAATATTGGTACAATAACCAGTTCGCTTTACGTGCCGGGTACTTTTATGAAGATAAAACAAAGGGTAATCGCCGTTATTTCACAACAGGTGTTGGAATTAAGTACAATGTTTTTGGACTCAACTTTTCTTACCTTATTCCAGTAAACAGTGGTGTGAACCAAAACCCATTAGCCAATACACTTCGCTTCTCCCTGGTATTTGATCTGAGCGGGGAACCGGCAACAACAGAATAGCATTAGAACATCATACTATATTAAAGCGGCTCTGTATTCAAGGGCCGCTTTTTTATTAACTGGTATGCTGTCCCGGTTCTCTTATCATCGCTTTGCATTCCTACATTTGCCAAAATAATTTATATGGGCATCCGCATAGGCTTAGGCGTTGATTTTCATCAATTGGCAGAAGGAAGGGAATTATGGATAGGTGGGGTATTAATACCTTACCATAAAGGTGGCCTGGGACATAGTGATGCAGATGTATTACTCCATGCCATTTGTGATGCCTTATTAGGTGCAGCTTGTCTGGGAGATATTGGAGTTCATTTTCCTGATACTGACCAGCAATATAAAAATATTGATAGTAAGATCCTGTTACAACAAACCATTGAATTGATCAATGCAGAAGGTTACCGCATAGTCAATATTGATAGTACTTTATGCCTTCAGGAGCCAAAAATTAAACCCTTTATAGAACAGATGCAGCAAACAATAGCAGCAATTGCAGGTATTGGTCAAAAGGATATTTCAGTAAAAGCCACTACTACCGAACAAATGGGCTTTGTTGGCAGGAAAGAGGGTGTTGTTGCCTATGCTTCCGCTTTATTGGAAACTATTTAACATCTTTGGACACTCCCAAACCTATCTTTGGAACAATGAGTATTGCTGTAAAGATCGTTAATACATCCTCCAATCCTTTACCTGATTATGCCACGGAGGGTTCCTCTGGTTTAGACCTCAGAGCTAATTTACAGGGCACTATGGTTTTAAAACCAATGGAAAGGCAAATGATCCCAACCGGGTTATTTATTGAATTGCCTGAAGGGTTTGAAGCACAGGTAAGACCACGAAGCGGGCTGGCTATCAAGCAAGGGTTGACTTGTTTGAATACACCCGGCACTATCGATAGCGATTACCGGGGAGAAATTAAGATTCTGTTGATAAACCTCTCTGGTGAACTGCAGGTCATACAACATGGTGACAGGATAGCACAAATGGTGGTTCAAAAGGTAGAAAAGATCTCCTGGCACCAGGTAGAGATATTATCGGAAACTTCACGCAGTGAAGGTGGCTTTGGTTCAACCGGAAAAAATTAATGAATGCACAGAATTCTATTTTTTATACTTTCTCTTGTATTGATGGCGTCATGCCGGTCCACTAAAAAGATTCAAACGGCTATTTCAAAAAAAGACACTTCTGCAAAAGTTATTCTACAAGGTGTGAAAGAAGATTCTTTACAGTATTTCAGGAAAATGGTTTCGGATATCAATGCTAACCGGATCCCGTACAATACTTTTACCAGTAAGGTTAATATTGACTATGAAGGCAATGATGGAAAGAAATATAACATCAATGCCAATATCAGGATGTATAGGGATAGTGCTATCTGGATCTCCGCGAATGCCTTATTGGGAATTGAAGCCATGCGTGTGCTGATCACAAAAGATTCTGTCAAGCTTCTTAATAAACTGGAAAAAACCTATACCGCCCGCAGTGTTGACTACCTACAGGAAATAACCTCTCTTCCCCTGGACCTTTTTACTTTGCAGGATCTTATCATAGGGAATGCGGTGTATGTTGATCCTAATGTGGTGGCTTTCTCTAAAAAAGCCAATACTATTACTTTGTTGAGTATTGGAAACTGGTTTAAAAACCTTGTCACACTTGATGCCAATAACAATAGCTTGTTACATTTGAAGCTGGATGATGTCAATATCACCAGGAACAGAACAGCTGATGTCAATTACAGCGATTATGAAAATAAAAAAGGTTTTTTATTTTCAACGAAAAGAAGGATCAGTGTTACAGAGAAAACACGATTGGATATTGCTCTCGATTTTAAGCAGTATGATTTGAATGAGCAGGTGAGTTTTCCTTTCTCTATACCCAAAAATTATGACCGTAATTAAAATTTATTTTAATTGAAAGCGTTAGATACATTCCTAATAAGACCGGCCATGCAAAAACTACTGTTGGTATTTATTCTCTTTTTCAGCATTCACACTGCTTTCGCCCAATCTGCCGATAAGGCAAAGATGGAAAGTGAACGCAGGGAAATTCAACAGGAGATAAGGGAATTGCAAACGAGTTTGAGCAAGGTCAAAGGCCAGACGAAGGCAAACCTGGCAAAGCTTAGGATGTTGGAACGTAAATTGGAATTGCAGGATCGACTCATTGCCAATATTAATAAAGAGATCAATATCATATCCGGTGATATCTATACCAGTAATGTTGAAATTAATAGGTTACAAAAACAACTGGATACACTCAAATTAGAATATGCCAAAAGTGTGGTATATGCCTATAAGAATAAAAGCAGCTATGACTACCTGAACTTTATTTTTTCAGCCAGTAGTTTCAATGATGCCCTGAAAAGAGTTTCTTATCTCAAATCATACCGTTCTTACCGCCAGCAACAGGTTGCCAATATTGAAGAAACACAAAAGCTGATCCAGGATCGTAAGCAACAATTATTAGGCAAGCAATCTCAAAAGAAGTCAGCTTTGGAGAATCAGCGCCATGAAATGGCGGCGCTGGAAGTGCAGAAAAAAGAAAAGGATGCCGTTGTATCCAAGCTGAAGTCACAGGAAAAAGACCTTGCACAGCAAATGGCCACCAAGCGCAAGCGTGATAAGATTTTGAGAGGCCAGATAGCGGCTATTGTTCGACGTGAAATTGAAAAGGCCAAAAAAGAAGAAGAAGCCAGATTGGCTGCTATTCGCAAAAAAGAATCAGAGGCAAGTAAGAATTCGACTTCAACAGGTACTGTTTCTGCACCTACTAAAAAAACTACTTCACCAGCTAAAAGACAGGATTACCTGGTATTAAATGAAGGCCAGGCTAAACTGGCTGCCAATTTTGCAAGTAACAGGGGTAGTCTACCATGGCCGGTTGATAATGGCAATGTCAGCATTCCTTTTGGAACCAGTAGGGTTGAAGGCCTTAGCATGGATAATCCCGGTATTACCATAAGTACGCCCAATGCAGGAGCTACGGTTAAAGCAGTATTTGACGGAGAGGTAAGTGCTGTGTCCAATACAGGAGATGGTATGATGGTAATGATCCGACACGGTAAATATTTTACTGTTTACAGTAATCTATCCAGTGCCTCCGTAAGCCGCGGCGATAATGTTCGAACCGGCCAGGCTATCGGCAGAACGGCGCAGGCAGATGATGGTAGTGGAGGACAGCTGGACTTCATGCTGATGGTAGAATCCCAAAATGTAAATCCCCAACCCTGGTTGAGAAGGTAATTATACTTTAAATCAACAATAATTTTATCACCTTACAGCTACATCTATAAAGCCAAAATAGCTTCCATCAGGAGGCTATTTTATTTGAAATATAGTTATTTGTCATTAACTGAAGAAGTCGAATGACTAAAAGTTTAAATTCATTTATGCCATAACACTGCTCAACACTTCTTCATACAATTTCACATACATAGGAACAATACTTGAAATATCAAAAGCCTTTGCCTGTTCAAATGCATTTGTCTTGAATTGTTGCAGGCGCTCATCATCTTTCAATATATCGATTGCGTGTTTGCTCAAAGTATCAACATCTCCCACATTGCCCATATAGCCGGTTACGCCCTGTATCATGATCTCAGGCAAACCACCAGCATTGGTCGATATTACCGGAACACCCGAAGCCATAGCCTCAAGAGCTGCCAATCCAAAGCTTTCATATTCTGAGGTCAGCAGGAAAAGATCGGCAATAGCCAATATGTCTTCCATTTGTTCCTGTTTTCCAACAAAGCGAATGTCATCACATATACCCAGTTTGCGGGACAATTCTTCAGCAGTGCCTCTTTCAGGTCCGTCTCCAACAAACAGCAATTTGCTGGGAATTTCTTTTTTTACCTCGTTAAAGATCAGGACCACATCTTCAACACGTTTTATCTTCCTGAAATTCGAAGCGTGCAACAGAATACGTTCACCCTCAGGAGCGATCACTTTTCTAAAAGCATCAATAGGTTTTCTTGAAAATCTCTGAACATCAACAAAATTGTGAATCACTTCGATGTTCTTTTCTATTTTAAAGTGCGTGAAGGTTTCATCCCTTAGGTTTTGAGAGACAGCTGTGATAGCATCACTTTGGTTAATAGAAAATGCAACCACGGGGGCATACATTTTATCACGTCCAACCAGGGTTATATCTGTACCATGCAAGGTAGTGATCACAGGAATATGTATGCCTTCCTGTTCCAGGATCTTCTTGGCCATATAAGCTGCTGAGGCATGGGGGATGGCATAATGAACGTGCAGCAATTGTAAATGGTTATTTTTTATCACATCAACCATGGTGCTTGCAAGAGCCGTCTCATAAGGTGGGTAATCAAAAAGAGGGTAGGTAGGAACCTGCACCTCGTGGTAGAATATATTAGGAATAAATCCATTTAACCTTACCGGCTGCTGGTATGTAATGAAATGTACCTGGTGGCCATGCTGTGCTAATGCCTTACCCAATTCTGTTGCTAATACACCGCTACCCCCAAATGTGGGATAACAAACTATACCTATTCTCATTCATTCGATTTATATAAATGAAGGTAGTTACAAAAAAGCGTTTGCTTCTTTTCGCGTAACGTTAAAAAATTGGGCTGGTAAAGCAGATTACTTTTATTTTTAAACAATGAAGACGTTTATCCTATTCCTTACCTTTAGTTTACAGGCATTTGTATCATTTTCACAGGACACTGATTCTGTATTTATCAGCAGGATTTCCAACCAGATTTTAACCAATGGAAAGGCTTATGATGACCTGCGTGTTTTGACCAAACAGGTTGGAGGTCGTTTATCGGGTTCGCCTCAAATGGTAAAGGCAGAACAATGGGGTTTGAAAGCTATGCAGGAAGCAGGTGCCGATAAAGCATGGTTGCAACAATGCATGGTACCTCATTGGGTGAGAGGTGGTACTGATGAAGCAAGCGCTTCCTTTACCTCGGGCGGTAAAAAACAGGTGCATAAACTTGATGTGATCGCCCTGGGCAACTCAATGGGATCCATGAAGCCACTAACTGCACCCGTAATGCTTGTTAATAGTTTCGAAGAACTGGATAAAAGAAAGGATGAGGTAAAAGGCAAGATCGTATTCTATAATTACAAATTCGTCCCCACTTACATTCATACTTTCGGTTCCTATGGCGATGCAGTCCGATACCGTGGGGGTGGGCCCAGTCATGCAGCTGCCTATGGTGCAGTAGGAGTAATAGTCAGGAGCATGTCACATAGCACGGATAACAATCCGCATACTGGTGCTACAAATTATATTGATTCCCTGGCTAAAATACCGGCAGTAGCAATTGGCCTGAAAGATGCCGATTGGTTAAGTGACCAGGCATTAAAAGGTAATGTTTCAGTAACACTCCATACACATGGTAAGTTCCTGCCCGATACTATTGGTCATAACGTAATTGGCGAACTCAAAGGATCAGAATTTCCAAATGAATATATTACTATAGGTGGCCACCTTGATTCCTGGGATCCTGCTGAAGGGGCGCATGATGATGGGGCAGGCTGTGTACAAACCATTGAATTGTTGCGAACCTTTAAAGCTTTAGGGTATAAACCAAAAAGAACGATTCGTTTTGTTCTCTTTGCCAATGAAGAGAATGGAGGAAGAGGTGGAGCAAAATATGCTGAGGAAGCAATGGCGAAAGGTGAAAAACACATATTTGCACTGGAAAGTGATGAAGGTGGTTTTACTCCACGGGGGTTTAGTGCAACGGTTTCAGATAACCAGTTTCAAAAGATGCAGGGGTGGAAGGATCTGTTGGCACCGTACGGTTCTGAAGAATGGATACGCGGAGGTGGTGGTTCAGATATAGGACCATTGGGAAAAACTCAAAAAACACCACTAGCAGGTTTTATGCCTGACTCCCAACGTTACTTTGATTACCACCATGCACGAAATGATGTTTTCGAAGCTGTAAATAAGCGGGAATTGGAATTGGGTGCGGTGAATATGGCGGGACTTATCTTCCTGGTAGATAAATATGGATTGTAAATCTTGCCAATCATACATAACTTAGGAAAATGGATAACAGGACAAGTCCCCTTGTACAAAGGAAAGGAAGCGGATTTAGAAAATTCTTTAACATTCTAATCATCTTTCTTTTATTGGCAGGGGGCATTTACTTCTACTGGAAATATTATTTTACCTATAGCAATGGTAACAGGTATGGCTTGCTTCAAAAGTTTTCACACAAGGGCAACCTGTTTAAAACCTATGAAGGAGAATTGATCTTAAGTAGCATCAGAAGCAATGCCAATGTAGCCCTGGCTTCTGAAAAATTCTTCTTTTCCGTAACCAAAGAAAACGTTGCCCAGGAACTGATGAATGCACAGGGTAAGTTCGTCACTGTTCATTATAAGGAGAAAAATGGTACGCTTACCTGGCGGGGTGATACCCCCTATATCGTAGATAGTGTTGTGGTTGATAAATAAAAAGGCATAATAGAAAATAACACCTCACTCACTTAGAAACAGCCTTCTATTATCCTTCCAGGTGTATAGTGAATACGATCATCCTTGATTGTATGGCTTCAAGTATACGGCTGTAGTTCAACTTTTCATTGCGGTCATGCAGGTTGCTTAGTCCATTGCTGATCTTGATCTCTGGAGACAGAATAAAGCTGGGGAAATAAAAGTTAAAACCTACTCCCGCTTCAATGCCATAATCAAAACGGTTGATGCGGATCATATCATCTGCCTTCCTGGCCTTGGCGTTAGAAGCAAGATCAATATCAACTTTGCCCCCACCCATCATATAAACCCGGAAGTTCCCAATGCGGTCGGAATTGAATTTCACCTGCAACGGAAAACTGGTGATAACAGATTCTACTTTTTTATCGACCTGGTATCCAAAATCCTGGTCTTTGTATTTCAACTGGTAGCGTATATTCCTTTCCGTGAACATCAACTGGGGATTGAACCGGAGTTCAAACCTATGGGTAAGGTTCATAGTGGCCAGCAAACCGAGGTTAAAGCCTCCATTATTCATGGGTTCTGCCACCATAATACTATCCTGTTCCATAAATCCCGGGTTCAGGTGAGTATGGAAGGTGGCTTTGCTTACACCCAGGGAAATACCAAAATAATAAGCTTTGTTATCATGGTCTTCCTGGTACAAAACTTTTTGAGAAAAGGAGGTATAGGAAATAGTAAAAAAGAGCGCTAAGAAAAAGGCCCGGTTCTTCAGGTTTTTGGCTTTCGTCCGCTGTATATGCAACATATTCCTAAGCTTAGTGGATTAAATGAGGTATCGGAATAACCTGTTTTGTTTAGAACATCAATAAATAACTGGCGGTCGGGGAAAGCCCTTGCAGATTCATTCAAATACTGGTAGGCCTTCTTATTTTGATTAAACCATTTAGCCATTTGCGGTGCTACCACCCCCATGTAAAAATTATACAGGGCTTTCACACCAGGTAATTTTGGTTTGCTGAATTCAAGAACGATCAATTGAGCTCCGGGCTTCATTACCCTTAAGATCTCTGCCATCCCTTTCTCCAGGTTTTCAAAATTCCTTACCCCAAAGGCCACCATCACGCCATCAAACGAATCCTTTGGGAAATTTATTGTTTCACCATCGCCACTGAACAACTCAATTTTCGTTCCAAGCCCTTCTTTATCAATCTTTTTACGACCTATCTCGAGCATTTTCTCAGAAATATCAATCCCTATGATCTTTTCAGGCTGCAATATTCTTGAGGCCATAATTGACATATCAGCGGTCCCTGTGGCTACGTCTAACAATATCCTGGGATTATCCTTTTGAAAGCGTTTAATGGCCTTCCTCCGCCAGCTTACATCAATGCCGACGCTTAAAAAGCGGTTCATGAAATCATAGCGAGGAGCAATATGGTCAAACATCTCACTTACCTGCTCTTTCTTTGAGCCCTGTTCTGAAAAGGGCTTGATCCTGTCATGCGAAAATTCGGTCATAAGGCTGCAAAGGTAAACGGGAGAAGAATTACTTAATTATGATTTAGGTCTTATTGGTACCAGGCGGGCGGGGGTCTTTGCCCGGAAACTTATCGTCTCCGAGAAATCATAGCCCTCACATATGCTTACAGAACTATGACATTTTAGTTCGTATATAACAATGGCTGATTAACTTTTTCTCTTTCCTGTTTAAATGGGTTGCTTATCACTTTTACCACTGATAAAACTCCTGTGAATTTCTAACAAAGGTCATATTTAACCCCTTGACATCTCGATACTTTCGTAATATGAAAAGTGAAGCGGTCAATTCCATACTCATACGAAAGTACAACCAGCCGGTACCCAGGTATACCAGCTATCCGACTGTACCTTTTTGGAAAGATGAGCTTGACATTGAACAATGGAAAGAAGCGTTCAGGAATAAATTCAGTGAACAAAACCATATCAACGGAATTAGTCTGTATTTACACCTCCCTTTTTGTGAATCTTTATGTACCTATTGTGGCTGTAATAAAAAAATTACCACTAACCATAGGGTAGAGGAAGAATATATCGATGTGCTGGAAAAAGAGTGGAGCATGTATCGCAAACTGATGAAGCAAACCCCTGTGATCAGGGAACTGCACCTCGGTGGCGGAACACCTACTTTCTTTTCTCCACGCAACCTGCAACGCCTGCTAAAGTTTATTTTAAAATCCAGTATACTTCATCCCAAACATGAATTCAGTATCGAGGGACATCCTAACAACACTACCCCTGAACATTTGAAGACCCTTTATAACAATGGTTTCAGGCGTATAAGTTATGGAGTGCAGGATAATGACCCGGAAGTACAACGTGTCATTAACCGCATTCAGCCCTTTGAAAATGTGAAAGCTGCGACTGAAAATGCACGCTCGATTGGGTTTACCTCTATCAATTTTGATCTTATTTATGGCCTACCCAAACAGACCTTGCAAAGCATTGAGACGACCATTAATAAAATTATTGAGCTAAAACCCGACCGCATTGCTTTTTATAGCTATGCCCATGTGCCATGGACCAGTAAGGCGCAGCGTTTGTTTGATGAATCAGACCTGCCTGGTGCTGAAGAGAAAATATTGCTCTACCTGAAAGGCAAAGAGTTGTTGATGAAGAATGGATATGTGGATATAGGCATGGACCATTTTGCCCTTCCTTCCGATGAACTATATCTTGCCTGGAAGTCTGGCAGGTTACACCGGAATTTTATGGGATATACCACACAGAATTCAGGATTGCTATTAGGCCTGGGAGTTTCCAGTATCAGCGATACAGGAAATGCTTTTGCCCAGAATCAAAAGGCACTGCATGATTATTATACTTCCATCAATGAAGGAAAATTTGCTATAAAAAGAGGCTGTATATTAAGCGAAGAAGACATTGCTTTCAGGAGATACATACTGGATATTTCCTGTAAGGGAGAAACCAATTTTAAGGAAGAACACATCCCTATACTGGAGCAATATACTTTTCCAGTCCTTGCAGACCTGGCTAAAGATGGTTTGATTGAATGGAACAGGAAAGGATTGAATCTTACAGAACAGGGACATTATTTCATTCGTAATATTTGCAGTGCATTCGACCTCTACCTGCACCGCACTGCTCCGGGAAAACAGATCTTTAGTAAGGCAATCTAGTGCAATGGGAAGCTAAATAAAGTTGACAAGTTGACAAGTTGACAAGTGATGATTATATCCTCCTATCCAATTCTATGAATCATTGTACTCAAGCTACATGATTCAATAATCCTTATTCTAATGTTGTGTGGATCTATTCCTCCTCCAAAATCCTACCCATTCCAGTAAATCTTAGTTCTCTTAATCTTCCTTAAACTCATCCAATTCTCTTCTCTGTTTCTTGGTAGGACGGCCAATTTTGCTTTGGCGTTTTCCTGTGTGAAATGAAGCTGCGTGAAACTTCATGCGGTCCAATTCTTCCTGTGGAGTGATGTCAAGATAGTATTTAATAGCTTCAGCATAGGCCTGCCTGTTATATAATAATCCAGTTGCCTTGATGCGCCATTTCTTTGCTTCTGTTTTGATCTCGTACTCATCACCTACAACCACATTTTTAGATGCTTTAACTGCTGTGCCATTCTGTTTCACCTTCCCTGAGTCGCACGCTGCAGCAGCCAGCGTCCTTGTTTTAAAAAGACGAATGGCCCAGAGGTATTTATCTATGCGTAATTTTTCTTTTTCAGCCATAATGCAAAAGCAAAATATAAAAACATCAAATTCATAGAGGTGTTATTCCACCTACTGATTATCTCCCAAACTCAGAATTCTTTTCAACTTTTTTCCTTCAACCTTTATGCCGTATATAAAAAGTTCTTTAGGCCATTTTGGCCTAAAGAACTACACACTACAAACTAAAAACTGCTATTGTTCTTGTGCAAAGAACTTATGGAAGTAAGGTATTGTTTCAATGCCTTTATAATAATTCTCAAGATTGTACTTCTCATTCGGTGAGTGCAGGTTGTCATTATCCAACCCAAAGCCCATGAATACGATCTTGATGCCAAGTTCTTTTTCAAGGATTGAACAAATAGGAATACTGCCACCGCCACGAACAGGTATTGGGTCTTTGCCAAAAGTAGTTTGAACCGCCTTTGCTGCAGCCCTATAACCTTTGCTGTCAATTGGAGTCATATAGGGTTCTCCACCATGATGTTCAAATGCTTCCACTTTCACCGACGCAGGTGCGATCTTTTTAAAGTGTTCCAGCAGCATATCAGTGATCTTTCTTGAAGATTGGTTAGGCACCAGGCGTGCAGAAATCTTTGCCGTTGCTTTTGATGGTAATACCGTTTTAGCACCTTCACCTGTATATCCACCCCAAATACCATTCACCTCTATTGTGGGGCGAATGCCAGTTCTTTCCCCTGTAGTATAACCCTTTTCACCCCATGTTTCTTTGATGCCCAGTTCATCCTTATACTGCTGTTCATTGTATGGGGCCTTGGCCATCAGTTCTCTTTCTTCTTTCGATGCATCTACCACATCATTATAAAATCCAGGGATCGTCACATGATTATTCTCATCGTGCAGCGATGCGATCATTTTAGCCAGTATAGTGATGGGATTGGCTACCGCTCCGCCATAAGTTCCACTATGCAGGTCACGGCTGGCGCCTGTTACTTCAACTTCTATATAAGAAAGACCTCTGACACCGATGTCAAGGGAAGGATTTTCCATGGAGATCATAGAGCTGTCAGATATCAGGATCACATCGGCCTTCAACTTGTCTTTATGCTGGGCAACAAATTTTCCCAGGTTGGGAGAGCCTACTTCTTCCTCACCCTCTATCAAAAATTTAATATTGGTTTCCATAGTGTTGGTCTTAACCATGGTTTCCAGAGCTTTTACATGCATGTAAAACTGGCCTTTATCATCAGCACTGCCCCGGGCATATACCTTGCCGTCCTTGATGACAGGATCAAAAGGCCCACTATGCCAGAGTTCAAGTGGTTCGGGAGGTTGCACATCGTAATGTCCATAAACCAATACTGTTGGTTTGGAAGCATCAATGATCTTTTCGCCATAAACCACAGGATGGCCATCTGTTTCCATAACCTCGGCCTTGTCAGCGCCGGAATCCAGCAGGCGCTGCCTTACCAGTTCCGCACATTTGCGCATATCTTCTTTCCGTTCACTCTTCGCACTGATAGACGGTATACGTAACAATTCCAGCATCTCATCCAAAAAGCGTTGTTGATTTTTCTCCTGATACTCTTTCCAGGCTGTTTGCATAATCGTTATTTAGTTGAATGGATAAATGATTCTATTCAGCAGGCCTGACCCTGCTTTGAAAGTTCGTAAAATTAAGGATTAGAAGGGGAGGAAGTCTAAAATGGTAAAGTAAAAACTGAAAATGTGATTGCCAGCCTGGAAAGTTACAAGCTTGAAAAGTTGATACAGAGGGAGCTTTCCGGCAATTGACAAAAGCCTCTTGAAATTTGTCAACACCTGGGACCAGAACTATAAACTTTATACCAGAATAGCTCCTAATGTTATCATCTCTCAAACATATTCCATAGATAAATCATAGATGTCCCGAAGATATCCCGACTATATAAGTATCGGCTTATCGTCGTGATATCTATGGGACATCCCTGCCTTTGATTAGCTTTTACATAGCGTAAAGGGTACCTGGTGGAAGTCGAAAGATCAAAGTTTCTGAAGTGAAAACCTTAAAAGCAAGATGTAAACATTTGCTATCTATCTGATTGCATGATAAATGTTTATGAATAAAACTGACTCCCATTCTCCTCAATAATCCTATTCAATACTGCCCATCTTAGTTCTTTTTCTTTCCAGGCAGTGTAGTAGCTTTCATGACAGCATCCGAGCCATACTGGTTTTTTATGCCATCGACAGCTTTGAATAATTCAAGCTTTTCTACAGAATCGTCAAAAAGACTCATTTGGATGGTCATGGGTACAAGGTGGCTGAAACGCACACCCAGGAGGCGTACCTTTTCTCCCTTGCGGTACAATTTATCAAAAAGATCATGAACCTTGTTCATCAGCACATTATCAAGTGCGGTATAATCAATCACCTCCTGGCGGGAAACGGTTGTAAAGTCCGAATAGCGCAATTTGATGGTGACACAGCCGGTAAGCTTATCTTCCTGGCGCAGGTCATAGGCCGTTTCTTCGGTTAGTCGCACCAGCTCTTTTTTAAGAAAGGATATATCGTTATGATCTTCCTGGAAAGTATTCTCGTGTGACAGGGATTTTTGTTCGCTATAGGGTTCAACGGCGGAATCTGAGATGCCATGGGCTTTTTCCCAGAGGCTTTTGCCCCATTTGCCAAAAGCATATTCCAACTGATCTACAGGTGTTTTTGCCAGTTGCTCGATGGTATGAATTCCCATGCTATATAAGTGCTGTTGGGTTTGTTTTCCCACCATGGGTATTTTATCTACAGTCAGAGGCCAAAGAAAAGCAGTTTCCCGCCCTGCGGGTATTTCAAGGAAACCATTGGGTTTAGCTTCATTGGTGGCCATTTTGCTTACCAGTTTACTGGTAGATAAGCCATAAGAAATGGGTAAGCCGGTTTCCTGAATGATCCTTTCCCTTAACTCCCTGGTATATTGACTAACTCCGAAAAATTTATCCATTCCCGAGAGGTCAACGTAAAATTCATCAATGGAAGCTTTTTCATAAACTGGCACAGCCCCCGCAATGATATCGGTAACCATTCTGGAATACTTACTGTATTCATGGTAACTTCCTTTAAGAAATATTGCCTGGGGACAAAGTTTTTTAGCGGTCATGGCAGGCATGGCACTCTGGATACCAAACTTCCTGGCTTCATAACTACAGGCGGCCACTATGCCACGCTGGCCATCTCCACCTACAATAAGTGGTTTCCCTTTTAGTTCCGGTTTCTTTAATAATTCCACCGAAACAAAGAAGGCATCCAGGTCAAAATGGGCTATATGACGAGGCATTTCAGCCATATTCAAAAATAAACTTATTGCCCGCTTTGCCCCTAACTTTAACCAAAAAGGAAATTTTGGAGTCGGAATTACTTCATCAATTCACTACAGCTATCCATCCATTAAAAGAGCAGGAGTGGGAATCTTTTGTGGAAATCTGGGAGCCTTTTGCCTGCAAGCGAAAAACCTTACTCACTTCCGCAGGAGAAACAGAGCGCTATTTATATTTTGTTCTGGAAGGAGTGCAACGTAGTTTTTACCTTGACCAAAATGGTGAGGAATCCACAATTGTGTTTACTTATCCCTATTCTTTTTCTGGCGTGGCTGATTCATTTCTTACCCAAACTGAATCATCCTATTACCTGGAAACCCTGACCAATTCCCGTTTTTTAAGAACAAGCTACAAACAACTGGAACGGTTGATGGATCAATACCCGGCCATACATCGCCTGGTTTTAAAGGCTACAGCTTTCGCCCTGAAAGGGGTCCTGGAAAGACAAGTGGAACTGCAAAGCTTCAGCGCAGAGGAAAAGTTTCGCCAATTATTAACCCGGAGTCCACAGGTATTGAACCTGATTCCACACAAGTACCTTGCTTCTTACCTGGGGCTTGATGCCACAACATTCAGTAAGTTATTGGGCAGGGTGCGGTTATAAAATCTTGGTGCAGGCAAAGATTTTGCAGCAGCTATAGAAATAGTTTTGAAAAAACAACGGAAAATGAAAAAGTTTAAAAGCGAAAAACTTATAAATCAATTAGAAGCGGATGTTCGTCAATTGATGGCTGCTGCAGAACACTTGCAAATGGCTGATAATGTAAAATTGGGCTATCCGCCTGCGGAAGGCAAGTGGAGTGCTGCCCAGGCATTGGAACATTTAAATATGTATAACCGTTATTATTTGCCTGCTATTGAAAAGGCCATGGTGCATATTCCCAAAGAGGTCAATGCCTGGTTTGTTCCTGGATTTTTTGGTAATTATTTCACCAATACCATGATGCCAAAGAACGTTTACGAGGTTAAGAATAAAATGAAAGCCATGAAGGGCTACAGGCCTGACAGGGGTGTGAGTGTAGAAGGTGTTTTCAAAGAATTCAATGAGCATCAGCATAAATTGTTGCAATTGCTGGAAATGGCACGCAAACGTAACCTGGAACAGATTCGCATACCCACAACGATCAGCAAAATGATTCGCCTGAAATTGGGAGATGTATTCCGCTTCCTGGTTGCGCATGAACAAAGACATATGATCCAGGCAAGAAATGCCATTAAGGCAACTGGTGTATCTACAGATAAATTTCCAGTAATCCTGGAGGCAGCTCGACTATAACCTGCTGTTTTTTCTTATCGATCTTCACGATCGTTTCTTCATGTAGCGGTATCAATGCTTCTTTGCCCTTAATATCTATGCGGCAAAGAAGCTGGTGCGGCTGCTCTATGACTTCAAGGATCTTTCCGAGTACGTTATTCTCTTCTACTACTTCATAACCCAACAGGTTGATAGGGGAAGAAGAGGAAGCAAATTTTTTAAAGTCTGCTTCGGGTAGCCATACTTCTTTTTGGGTAAGCTTCAATGCAGCTTCTCTCGAACTTACACTTTCCAGCTTAATATAAATTTCTTCCTCGCTTTTTATCCTGGTGCTTTCCAAAAACCAGGGTATAAAACTTTCTTTTCTTTCTTCAATAAAAAGAGCAGTCAATCCTTTCAATGAGGTCTTCTTACCCAGGTTGTGTTTCAGTATTAGTTCGCCTGTTAAACCAAAGGCTGCCACCAGCTTTCCTATTTTAAAATATTCTGTCATGCAGTTGGCAAAAATAGGCAGGAATTAGGGAGAGTTGCTGCTAATCAAATTGTTCGTGCTTTTTATTAATTGGATATTTGTCGAATCGGGTTGCCCGGTAAACTAATGCTATGAAAGTTAAACCTATTGACTCCATTTTATTAAATGAATTGACCATTGAATCTGTAACCAGGAAAAACTGGGATAAGCTGGTGCAGATTTTTGGTGAAAAAGGTGCTTGTGGTAATTGCTGGTGTATGTATTTCAGGTTGAACAAAGCTGAATTCCAGGAAGGCAAACAAAGTGATGGAAATAAGGATGCGCTGCAGGAGATCATTTTTAATGATAAGCCGGCAGGTCTTTTAGCCATTTATGAAGAACAGCCAATAGCCTGGTGTGCTTTTGCTCCAAGAGAGGATTTTCTAAAGCTTGAAAAATCAAGGGTACATAAACGCATTGATGATAAACCTGTATGGTCAATTCCCTGTTTATTTATCCATAAGCATTTCAGGCGGCTGGGGGTTTCGGTTGAATTTCTAAAAGGAGTGGCCCGGTATGCCAAAACGCAAGGTATACATATCATAGAGGCATATCCAACCATACCAACTACAGACACCATACCTGATTCATTTGCCTGGATCGGTTTATATAAATCTTTTGAGCGGGCAGGCTTTACAATCGTTAATATTACTTCTAAAAACCGTCCCATGGTTCGTTTTTATACGGATAAATAACCAGGATGTTTCATTATAAGAGTTGTTAACTGACCATATACATATTCGCCGTACAGCCAATGATATATTTAATGAGATGTGTAATTAGTATATTAGACGGCAATTATAATAAAACCAAAATGCGACTGAATACACGTTTGATTATGACTGTTAGTGCTGTTTTTCTTGCCCTGATCGGCATTATATTAAGCTTCATGCCAAATGAGATAGCTGAATTCATCGGACTACAAAGCTCAAAAACCATTCAATTGATTTTGCAGATAGCAGGCGCCCAGTATTTTGCTATGGCGGTGTTGAACTGGATGAAAAGAACAAGTGTGATAGGTGGCATATATAACAGGCCTGTGGCTATAGCTAATTACACACATTATCTCATAGGAACATTAGCATTATCAAAGGTATTATTGGGGAAAGACAGCCTTCCTTCTGTGTTTTGGATATTGGCAGCATTTTATTTGATTTTTTCTTTTCTGTATGGATTTATTTTTTACCGCAATCCAGTACTTTCTTAGAAGTAAGTTATAAGCATTACATCCGGTTAGAAATCCAATAGATTTCGAAGGGGAAATCTTAATAAAAGAGGTAATAATTAATTATTAATATATTTAATAAAGTTTGCCTTCTTAATCTTACGAACTATTCACCTAAAACAAGCTAGATACCTACTAACATGAATCATTTAACTGGCAGGGGCAGGTTAATAATTGGATTGATTTTACTAAGTTTTTCTATAGTTCTATTTGTATTATGGTTGTATGCCTGCCAGATGGCTAATGGGTATCCTGACAATGTAAAATTGTATAATAGTTTTTTACCTGGATCATTGAGATACAACTCTGAAACAATATTAATTCCAATTGTTTTTTGCATAATTGCGATCGTTTTAAATGCACGGAATTTAAAAAATTCCAACTTGCTGATCAAATCCGTATCATGGTTTGTGGTGATCGTTGGGTCACTCATTACCTTTCTTGATCTTTTCTCGCTGATGTAAAGGTCTGCTTATAATGAAAAGTATTAGGGTTGCTTTGCTTTAATTGTTTTCTTCAAAGTTTTTACTGGTTACTGTTTTTTTGTTCAAATAAATTCATACCAAATGATTCCTGAATTCAAAATGTCGGATGAAAAAAAACTGGTTGGAAAGCGATTGCGCATGTCTTTTGCCAACAACAGAACAATGGAATTGTGGCGGTCTTTCATGCCACGTTTAAAGGAGATTAACAGCAAGAAGGGAAATGAATTGTATTCCGCTGAAGTCTACCCGGACTTATTTTTTAATGATTATAATGTGAACACAGATTTTGAAAAATGGGCGGCAGTAGAGGTTTCAGATTACCATGACATTACGGAAGGCATGGAGAGCCTGGTTTTTCCTGCAGGTCTTTACGCAGTTTTTGTTCATAAGGGAACTGCAGATAAGGGGCCTGAAACCTACCGGTATATATTTGTTGACTGGTTACCGCGATCAGGATTTGACCTGGATAACAGGCCTCATTTTGCTGTGATGGGAGAAAAATATAAAAAGGATGACGATGCATCCGAAGAAGAGATCTGGATCCCGGTAAAGCCCAAAAATTTATAATAAGCTTGCTTTCATTTGCTGTGGCGTTAATCATTGTAACTTTAGTACTGATCTTCCCGGTATTTGATATTGCTTATTCCTTTTTAAATACCTGGAATATCTTCTCCTAAACTGAAATAATGGCTACCCAAAAAGAAAAAGCTGCCTTGTTTCATCAACTTCATCATTCAGGTGAATTGCTCATCCTACCCAATATTTGGGATCCCTTGGGAACCTTATTGTTGGAATCATTGCAATACAAGGCTGTGGCTACAGCCAGTGCATCCATAGCCTACTGCAATGGATATTATGATGGTGAAAAAATTCCTTTTGCTGATGTCTTAACTATTTGTAGGAAGATTGTGAATAGTGTGAGCCTACCTGTGACCGCCGACATAGAATCAGGCTATGCGGATAACGAAGAGCAACTTTGTGAGAACATAACAAAACTATTGGACACTGGAATTGTTGGCATCAATATAGAAGATACAGATGCCAGGACGCATACAATGAATGCTATTGATGTACAGTGCAGAAAGATCTCGCTTATTCGAAACCAGGCAGAAGAGAAGGGAATCCCTCTGTTTATAAATGCCAGGACAGATGTATATATTCATGCTGGTTTATTTACTACAGCTGAAGAAACACTGCAAGAGACGATAAAAAGAGGTAGAGCTTATAAGGAGGCTGGTTCTGATGGTTTCTATCCTATTGTGATGAGTCAAAGAGATGATATTGAGCAGGTAGTACACCATGTTCAATTGCCTGTGAATATTATAACCATCCCCGGAATTCCTGATATGAAGGAGTTACAGGATATGGGGGTGGCAAGATTGAGCCTCGGACCATCATTTCTAAAGATAGCCCTGCGTGCCATGAAGAACCTGGCTGAAGAATTAAAAAACCATAAAGGACTGGAAACGATTACTACTAATGAATTGACAAGCGATTACCTTAAAGACTTGATCAGTAAATCAAATAGAAAGGATGAATAAAAGAATAGCAATTAAGGAATTGGAACCCAATGCCTATGAAGCCATGATGGTACTTGAGAATTATGCAACGGAAAGCGCTATAGACCCATTGCTAAAAGAATTGATCAAAACACGGGCTTCTCAAATAAATGGTTGCGCCTATTGTGTTGATATGCATACTGAAGATGCCATGCAATATGGGGAATCAGTAAGGCGGTTGTTAGCCCTGTCAGTTTGGAAAGAATCACATCTTTTTTCAGAAGCAGAAAGGGCAGTATTGCAATTAACGGAGGAAGTAACCATGATATCAAAAGAGGGTGTAACAGATGAAACCTATGATCGTGTTGTTTCTATTTTTGGAGAACAGCTTACTGCCCAACTGATCATGCAGATCGTATTGATCAATGGATGGAACAGGATAGCCGTTTCAACAAGAATGATTTATAAAAAATAATGTTACAGGTTTGAATAGTCCTTTAGGTTAAATCTTATTTTTCAATAAAGCCAAAATAAATGCTTATGGAAAAGGTGAACAACTTGATGAATATATTGCAGGTTTTCCTGCCAATATTCAAGAGCTCCTGCAGCAGGTCAGGGAAACCATTAGAAAGGCTGCACCCGGTGCGGTGGAAACTATTAAATATGCCATTCCCACTTTTACACTTAATGGCGGAAACCTTGTTCATTTTGCTGCATTCAAAAATCATATTGGCTTTTATCCTACACCTCAAGGTATTCAGGCATTTGAAAAGGAACTGTCAGCCTATAAAGGTGCTAAAGGTTCGGTGCAATTTCCTCTTGATCAACCCATGCCGCTGCAATTAATTTGCAAAATTGTAAAGTACAGGTTAACGCAAAATGAGGTAAAGGCAAAGAGCAAAAAGGGCGTTAAATAATAATTTTACCACTGATCACTATCAGTATATTTTATTCTTACCCGAAGTAATTTAACTGTTATGAAAAAGATGATTGTTTGCTGTTTTGTTTTGATAGCTGGGGCATGCTTACAGGTTGGTAAAGCAAACGACAGTTTGTATAAAGAAATTCCAATCACACTGCATACTTCCACCGGAGATTTATTTGGTACAATGACCTTGCCTGTTCAAAAGGGAAAAATTCCGGTAGCACTCATTATTGCCGGATCAGGCCCAACAGACCGGAATGGGAATAATCCAATGATGAAAAATGAAAGCCTGCATAAGCTTGCCATGGAATTAGCAGACAGCGGCATTGCTTCATTGAGGTATGACAAAAGGGCTATAGCTGAAAGTAAAGCAGCATCGAAACAGGAAGCCGACCTGCGATTTGATGATTATGTTAACGATGCAAAAGATTGGATCGGTCTTTTGCGTAAGGATACAAGGTTTTCCAGCATCATTGTAATAGGTCATAGTGAAGGTTCCCTGATAGGAATGATAGCAGCTCACCAGAATGCAGATGGTTATGTTTCGATAGCAGGGGCGGGGAGATCGGCTGATAAAATATTAAAAGAACAATTAGATAAACAACCTCAGGCTGTGAAAGACCTTTCATTTCCCATCATCGATAGCCTGGTTGCAGGTAAGACTGTTTCGAATGTCAATCCCTTGTTGTATTCATTGTTCCGGCCCAGCGTGCAGCCATATATCATCTCCTGGTTTCGTTATGATCCATCAGTAGAGATCCGGAAACTCTCGATACCTGTGATGATCATACAAGGTACCAACGATATACAGGTGCCTGTGCAGGATGCTGTGTTATTATCTAAAGCCAACAAGCATAGCAAGTTAGTTGAGATAGAAAACATGAATCACATTTTTCGCATTGTGGAGGGCGATAGAAATGCCAATATAGCTACCTATAATAATGAATCACTTCCCATAGCAAAAGAATTAACCAGGAGTATAGTGAGTTTTATCAGGAAAATCCGGTAATGAAAACTGTTACCTTTAAAAAGCAGGGTTAATTAATGGGATAAGTGCAAGCCTGCATTAATAGTCAAAAATTGACTCCGTAGCTCAGTTGGTAGAGCAGCTGACTCTTAATCAGCGGGTCCAGGGTTCGAGTCCCTGCGGGGTCACTAAAATGGAATCTGTATCTCTTTACTTGTTGCTGAAAGACAAAAAGCGTTTTTATTTCCCGGTGTAACAATAAAAAAGGTGGTCCGGCAAACGGACCACCTTAATCTTTTGAAGGTCTTGGATGAGGAATTAGCCTTCAGAACCTGCACCAGGAGCCGGTCTTCTTTCACGGCGCTGGTAAGGAGGATTTCTTCTGCCTCTTCTTTCACGTTGAGCTTCTTCCTGGCGTTTCCTGATTTGAGCTTCATGCTCAGAATGCCAACTTTGGAATTTTGTCATAGCCGTAGCTTCGTCAAACAAGCCCAGTGTTACTCCGCGCAATAAATGCTTAAGGAACAAAACACCTTTGTACGATAAAATCTTACGGACAGTATCGGTAGGCTGAGCACCTTTGTGCAGCCACTCCAATGACTTTTGACGATCCAGCTGCACAGTGGCAGGTGTTGTCAAAGGATTGTAGGTACCTAACTTTTGAATGAATTTACCATCGCGGGGACTGCGTGCATCTGCAACAACAATGAAGTAGAAGGGTCTTTTCTTAGACCCGTGCCTTTGTAAACGGATTTTAACTGGCATCTTAAATAGAAATTTAAATGCGTGAAACAATAATTATTAAGCTGCAAATCTAAGTGTTGGAATGGAAAAAGGCAATAAAGAATTGATAAAAAGTGGTCCTGGAACAGCAATTGTCAGGATATAGTCCCTTGCTGCCTTTGAATCCATTGATATTTTAGGCTACCCGGCGTAATTAGTTTACAGTTCCGGGATAAATGGTAAACGAAGGCGTTTAGAGATAGATAAAGTATCTGTACTTCAGGAAACACAGTTACTTTTTCTTTATAAGTGCATAAAAAAAGCTCCTAAATTAAAATCGGGAGCTTTTATATATTATGTACTGAGACCTTACCTGCGCATTCCAGGCATCATGCGTCCCATGGGCATTTTATTCATCATTTTCATCATTTCCCTCATTTGTTCGAACTGCTTCATAAAGGCATTTACTTCCGTTATATCCTTACCGCTTCCTTTGGAGATGCGTTTGCGGCGGCTGCCGTCAATCAGGTCTGGATTAGCCCTCTCTTCGGGTGTCATGGAGTTAATAATTGCTTCAATACCCTTAAAGGCATCATCGCTGATATCTATATCTTTTATGGCTTTACCTACACCGGGTATCATAGCCATCAGGTCCTTGATATTGCCCATTTTCTTGATCTGCTCCAGTTGCTGCTTGAAATCGGCAAAGTCAAACTGGTTCTTGCGGATCTTCTTTTCCAGCTTTCGCGCTTGTTCCTCGTCAAACTGCGCCTGTGCTTTTTCTACCAGGGTAGTAATATCTCCCATTCCCAGTATTCGCTGGGCCATACGCTCAGGGTAAAAGACATCAAGTGTATCGAGCTTTTCACCGCTGCTTATGAATTTAATGGGCTTGTTAACCGTGTACTTAATAGAAAGAGCTGCACCACCACGGGTATCACCGTCTAATTTGGTCAAAACTACACCGCTGAAATCCAGCCGGTCATTGAATGCCTTGGCGGTATTGACAGCATCCTGGCCAGTCATGCTGTCCACAACAAATAGGATCTCTTGTGGATTGACAGCTGTTTTGATGTTGGCCACTTCGGTCATCATAGCTTCATCAATAGCCAGGCGGCCCGCTGTATCAATGATGACTACATTTTTATTTTTACTGCGGGCTTCGCGGATAGCATTTTGTGCTATCGATACGGGGTCAGTATTTTCTGGTTCCAAATGAACTTCCACCCCAATCTGCTCACCCAACACTCTTAATTGTTCCATGGCAGCCGGACGGTACACGTCGGCAGCGACCAGCAATGGAGATAACTTCTTTTGTTTTTTAAGGTAATTGGCCAGCTTTCCGCTAAAGGTGGTCTTTCCACTACCTTGTAAACCAGCTATAAGGATCACGGCGGGTGCTCCCTTGGCATTAAAATCAGCCGCATCGTCGCCCATCAGGTGCACCAGTTCATCCTTTACGATCTTTACCATTAACTGGCTTGGACTGATGGCTGTAAGCACCTTTTCACCGAGAGCTTTATCCTTTACAGTATCTGTAAACTCCTTGGCTATTTTATAGTTTACATCTGCATCCACAAGGGCCCGGCGGATTTCCTTTACGGTTGCCGCAATATTAAGGTCAGTTATTCTTCCTTCACCTTTAAGATTCTTAAACGCCGAATCGAGCCGGTCACTTAAACTTTCAAACATAATCGCGGATTTAAAGATTTAGAATCAGCTTAGGATTTTTGATAACCCTTTTTTCTAAATCAATAATTTTAATAATTATAAATACTTTCTTTATTCTTAACTGGAATGAAATCAAAAACATGATTCTTAAATTCCAGTGATAAAAAAAGAGTGAACCTAAGTTCACTCTAAACAAGTTTGCGCAAAGATAACAAGGATGATGGATGGAAAACGCTTAAGCGCCTAAATAACTACGCAATAAATTGCATTTTTGGGTAGACCTAAGCTTTGTAATGGCCTTGTCCTTGATCTGGCGAACCCTTTCCCTTGTAAGGTTAAATTTCTCTCCAATGTCTTCCAGGCTGAGTGGATGGTCCACTCCAATACCAAAGAAATAGCAGATAACTTCCTTTTGCCTTTCGGTAAGGGTTGTTAAGGAGCGGTCGATCTCAGTTTTTAAAGACTGGTGGTGATCGAGTGCTGCATCTGTTTTTTCAGCATTGGTGTTTTCCAGCACATCCAGCAAAGTGCCTTCTTCCCCTTCAGATAAAGGAGTGTCCACACTTACATGGCGTGCATTGATACCCAGCGAAGAAGTAACTTCTTCCAGCTCCATGTTGAGCAGGTCTGCTAATTCTTCTGCCGATGGCTCACGTTCAAATTCCTGCTCCAGCTGGGAGAAAGCCTTTTGAATACGATTGGTCAGACCTACCTTGTTTAAAGGAAGGCGTACAATACGGGCTTGTTCTGCCAGTGCCTGGAGAATGGATTGACGGATCCACCAAACAGCATAGGAGATAAACTTGAAACCTTTGGTTTCATCAAAACGTTGAGCCGCTTTGATCAGTCCCAGGTTTCCTTCATTGATGAGATCGGGAAGAGACAGCCCCTGGTTTTGATACTGTTTTGCAACAGACACGACGAAACGCAGGTTTGCTTTTGTCAAACGATCCAGTGCAGGCTGGTCGCCTTGTTTGATCAATCTTGCTAGTCGGACTTCTTCTTCCGGTGTGATGAGTTCTACCTTGCCAATTTCTTGGAGGTACTTCTCGAGGCTTTGAGATTCACGATTCGTAATAGACTTCGTGATCTTGAGTTGACGCATACTCATAGGATTGGTTTTAGATGGTTATTTTTAAGATTTAGGTTTAAGTTAGTTTTGGAATTATCCCAAAATATCCATCACAGTTCTGGTTCTTCATATCAGCCTAATGCTGATCAATTCATCCAAATTAACAAAATGGTCTATATGAAAAAAATATTTTTTTAAGTTTTTTTGGATTTGTCCAAAATAATACTGTGTAAACAGGGGCAATTAGGGGTAAAAAAATTTTGCTAGAATGATTATTTCTCTATTATTGCAACCTTAGATAAGTAAGATGAGCAAAAAACAACTTTACACTTTAGAATATCCTGTGAGATGTTCACCAACAATTCTTTATGACTTTCTGGCCACTTCCTCGGGATTACAGGAGTGGTTTGCTGACAAAGTGGATGATGAAGATGGAATTTTTAGCTTTTCCTGGAACGGATCGGAAGATACAGCTGAAGTATTGGATCAGGAGGAAGAGAAATTTATACGGTTTCATTGGTCTCATGCACCAAAAGAGGAATATTTTGAATTCGCTATAGAAAAATCTGAAGTAACCAACCAGACTATCCTGGTGATAAAAGATTTTGCAGAGAAAAAAGAAATTAAGGACCAGAGTATGCTTTGGGATCACCAGGTGAAGGACCTTTTTCACCGTTTAGGTAATTAATCCAGCCAGGAGATTCCAGCTATTGATCATGAAGCTTGCTGCGTATTGCCATTCCTTTAATGGCAATTTTGCAGCAATTTTTATATGTTCCTGCTCCTCCAGTATTGCCAGGAAAGCGCCTCTTGACATTTTGCTTATGGCTAAATAATTATTTTCTTCGAAATGATGTTGCCAGGGATCAGTGTTGATGCCTATATAATAGTCCTGGTCTGCCAGTAGATCATAGGATGCTTCAATGGCCGTAATATATTTTGCCTTTAGATTTCCGGAAAGCTGCAATGTGCTGCTGAAAAAATGCCCCCACCAAAACATGGATCTTATAAAGCCCAGGTCGGGAGTTCGTGAGTATCGGGGATAATCCAGGACCACGTAAGGAAGCCCCTGGTAATACTCACCCCTTGATATTTTAGGTGATATGCTGAACAGTTTTCCCCGGTCATTATGCTGACCAATAGTTTCTTCCACAGTTCCCAGCAATGCAATGGTCTTATTGATGATGCTATTCTTTGTTAAGATGATATCGGCATTACATGCCAGTTCTAACTCACTGTCTGAAAGCTGTATTTTTGAACCTTGCATCTATAAAATTATTTAAACCAGTTGCCATAGTGATCAAAAAACTTGACAAACTCATTATCAAAGCTTTCATTGGGCCCTTTGTGGCCACCTTTTTCATTACGGTTCTGGTGTTGGTCATGCAATTCTTCTGGCTTTATATAGATGATTTTGTAGGTAAAGGGCTAAGTACAGGCATTATCCTCGAATTTATATGGTACCAAAGTGCAGTATTGGTGCCGCTTGCACTTCCCCTGGCAGTATTGCTTTCTTCTTTAATGACCTTTGGTAACCTGGGTGAGAGCTATGAGCTTATTGCTATCAAGTCGGCGGGTATATCACTGCTTCGTTTTATGAGGCCATTATTTATTGTCACGCTTTTTATTTGCGGTGTGGCCTTCTTATTTTCCAACTATATCATACCGGTAGCCAACCTTAAATCCCGAACCCTTTTGGCTGATATTGTATATGCCAAACCTTCCTTTGATCTCAAAGAAGGTGTGTTTTATGATAAACTCAGTGGCTTTGCCATTAAGATTGGGCAGAAAGAAAAGAACGACAGTATTATCAAGAATATCATCATATACGAACAATCCAATGGAACGCAGGATAATTTTATTATTGCTTCCGATGGTGTGATGCGCATATCGGAGAATAAGCGGTACATGGAATTTATTTTGAAAAATGGCTGGCGCTATGAAGAAAGAGGTACGGGTACGTCTACTGCAACTGACTTCATTCGCCTTGGATTTAAGGAGTATAAAAGACCCTTTGACCTGGGGTCCTTTGGCCTGCAACAAAGAACTGCTGATAGCGTGAATAAGAACAATGCCCGCATGCTTAGCATGCGCCAATTGGGTGTGGCCATAGATTCCATAGAAAAAGTTGACAGGCTGATGGCTGGAAGGGTAAAGACTGACGTTTTTGGCTTTCTTCCTGTAAGCCGGTATCTTGACAGTAATTGGAACAGCAAGCCCACACCAGTTAAGGCCCGCAATTTTGAACAATTGATCCCTGATAGTATCAAATCTATGATTCACCAGAAAGCTGGCAACCGGGTCAACTCATTGAAAGGAAGTAATGAGATCGTTTTGGCACAATATGAAGATGTGCAGCGCAACCTGCGTCAGCACCAGATAGAATGGCACCGTAAAATATCTCTTTCCATTGCCTGCCTGGTACTTTTCCTGATCGGTGCTCCATTGGGTTCCATCATCAGGAAGGGAGGTCTTGGTAGTCCATTGGTATTTGCCATTATTTTTTTCATGCTCTTTTACTTCAGCAGCACAACAGGAGAAAAATTTGCCAAAGAGGGTAGTGTGGACCCGAGGATAGGAATGTGGATGTCTACTTTTTTCCTTGTCCCAATAGGAATATTCCTGACGTATAAGGCCATGCGGGATTCGCAATTATTCAGTAAAGAATTCTATACAAGGATCAGCAGGAAAATAAAAGCGTTACGGGAAAAAAACTGACCTCTGACAATTTTAGTAATTTCACAAAAAAAGTTATGGCACCCTTAACCACAAGACGAGATTTTATCAGTTCTACTGGAAAAGCAGGTTTAGGAATTTGTGTTGGTTCTACCATTTTATCTGCCTGTTCCGTTTTATCAAAGAATACACCAGGGAAGTATAATACAGGTTTTAACCAGGATCCATTGCCATATAGCTACAGTGCATTGACCGAAGCCATTGATGCCCAAACCATGGAGATTCATTATACCAAGCATGCGGCAGGTTATGCCAAAAACCTCCAGGATGCTGCCCAAACAGAGGGTGTGAGTATGAATAAACCATTGGAGGATGTGCTTGCCAGCATCAAAAAATACTCGACCAAGATGCGGAACAATGCGGGCGGTCATTATAACCATGAATTATACTGGAAGTCCATGTCACCCAAGGGAGGTAATAACCCTGAAGGGAAACTGGGTGCTGCCATTGCTGACAGCTTTGGCTCCTTCGAAACTTTCAAAACACAATTTGCTGATGCGGGGAAGAACCGTTTTGGAAGCGGATGGGCATGGCTGTTCCTGGATCATGATAAAAAGCTCCGTATAGGTTCCACGCCCAACCAGGACAACCCGGTAATGGATATAGCTGAAATTAAAGGATATCCTTTATTAGGCCTGGATGTTTGGGAACACGCTTATTACCTGCGCTATCAGAATAAAAGAGCAGACTATATTAATAATTGGTGGAAAGTAGTGAACTGGAATTATATACAGGACCGCTACCAAAGTGCTATATAACCTTTACAAATCATTCAAGTTTCCATTTTGTCTGTAACACAGAAGTCTGGCAATAGCAACCTGAAGTTGCAACGCCTCATAGCTATTGCTTCCTCCATATTACTGGTTGCTAAATTCGTTGCCTATTACCTTACCAATTCGGTTTCGGTGCTTACCGATGCACTGGAAAGTATTGTAAACGTAGTGGCCGGGTTCATTGGATTATACAGCCTGTACGTATCGGCCAAGCCCCGTGATATGGACCATCCTTACGGCCATGGTAAAGCGGAATTCCTATCTGCGGCAGTGGAAGGAACATTGGTGTTGTCTGCAGGCATATTGATCATTTATAGCGCCGCTAAAAATTTCATTGCCCCGGTACCCATAAAAAAGCTTGATGTAGGTATCTTTTTAATTGCAGGAACAGCCATCATCAACTGGATATTGGGATTTATAGCAATGAGACAGGGGAAAAAGAATAATTCCCTTGCCCTGATAGCCAGTGGAAAGCACCTGCAATCGGATACCTATTCTACCGCTGGTATCATAGCCGGGCTGGTGCTTATATCCCTCACCCATTTCCTATGGATTGATGGTGTAGTGGCTATAGGTTTCGGAATATTTATAGTTTATACAGGTTATAAGATCGTCAGGGCTTCACTTGCAGGTATTATGGATGAAGCGGATATGATATTGCTGGAAAAGATGGTGGCACTGATGGAAAAAAACCGGCGTGACAACTGGGTGGATCTGCATAACCTGCGAGTGATCAAATATGGTAATGTATTACACCTTGATTGTCATTTAACCGTTCCATGGTATTTTAATATTCACGAGGCGCATCACGAGATTGATGAATTGGGAAAACTCATCCGAAGTAATTTTGGAGAGTCTCTTGAACTATTTGTTCATAACGATGGGTGCCTTTATTTCCAATGTCATATCTGTAAAAAGAATGATTGTCCGGTAAGGCAGCACAGCTTTAAACAAACGGTCGAATGGACACTGGATAATGCCTTGCAGAATGAAAAACATAATTTAAAAGACCTTGAAGAAGCCAAGCAATGAAAACAACTACTACCTGGAAGACAGCGCATGCCTTTAATAGTGCGCAACATGAATCAACGATTCAAATAGACGGAGCAACTGGTTTTAGCCCAAAAGCTTTATTGTTGACGGGGTTAGCCGGATGCACAGGCATAGACGTCGTGGATATTCTTGAGAAAATGCGTATTCCTTTTGCCAGCCTGGAAATAGATGCTGAAGCGGAGCAAACCGATGAGCATCCAAGAGTATTTAAAACCATTCATCTTACCTATAAGTTAAAAACCGAAGAAGATCATAGGGAAAAAATACAGAAGGCTATAGATTTGTCACTGGAAAAATATTGTGGGGTTGCTGCTATGCTAAAAAAGAATTCCCGTATCGAATATGAAATCATAATTACGGAGTAATTGAATTTTTTAACCAGCCTGCCAGGTGCAGGTCTAAACTTTTAATTTTTATGAGCTTACATCTTGGAGACAAAGCCCCCAACTTCAAAGCATCCACAACAGAAGGAGACATTGATTTTTATGAATACCTTGGTGATAGCTGGGGTGTACTATTCTCTCACCCTGCCGACTATACGCCGGTGTGCACTACAGAATTGGGTAGAACCGCGCTATTAAAAGAAGAATTTGCAAAGCGTAATGTCAAGGTACTTGCCGTTAGTGTTGATCCATTGGATAAACACAAAGGTTGGGTCAATGATATCAATGAAACACAGAATTGCCATGTTGATTTCCCCATCATTGCTGATGAGAACAGGGAAGTGGCCACTTTATATGACATGATCCATCCCAATGCCTCAGCAACAGCTACGGTACGCTCATTGTTTGTGATAGGGCCTGATAAAACCATCAAATTAACCATCACTTACCCGGCATCAACAGGAAGAAATTTCCATGAAGTGCTTCGTGTTATCGATTCATTACAGCTAACAGCCAATCACAGTGTGGCAACACCTGCTAACTGGGAGCGTGGTGAAGATGTAATTGTAGTGCCTTCTATTTCCACAGAGGATGCGATCAAAAAATTCCCTAAGGGAGTGAGGGAAGTAAAGCCTTATTTAAGATATACACCTGTGCCTGAAGGTGATAAAAAATAATATAAAAAAAAGTAAAGAGTCTTCCTGGTGGGAGGCTCTTTTTTTATCCTCTTATTTTCTTCGCTCTGACCACTTTGTCAATTGTTGCAGAATAGCTCTCAGGTCTTTGGGCAGTGGAGCTTCCAGGTGGTAATTCTTTCCCTGCATGCCTGTAAAACTTAATTGTGCTGAATGCAGGGCCAAACGATTTAGTAAGGGCCGTTCTTCATCCATGGATTGAGATAGTTTATAATTGGATTTAAGCTGGGAAATAAATACAGGTTTTCCATCTCCATACAGATCATCGCAAACAATAGGATGTCCCAGGTGTTTCATATGTACCCTTATCTGGTGTGTGCGACCAGTTAGAATCCGGAATTGCATCCAGGAAAAAATCCTGAAGGGCTGTAGCACTTCATACTCTGTTATGCTTTCCTTCCCTTTTTTATAGACGGTCATCACTCCTTTTTTTGAAGGATGCTCTGAAATAGGCTCATTGATCATTCCACTATTATCTGATGGTACTCCCAATACGAGGCCATTATAGATCTTGTTTGTTTCTCTTGATTCAAATTGCTGGGAAAGATGTTTATGTGAGACTTCATTTTTGGCAAAAACCACTACACCGCTTGTGCCTTTGTCTAAACGGTGAACGGTATATATGTCACCATATTTGTTCTTTAATATTTGCTTCAGTGAAATATCTTTTCCTTCCCTGTCTGGAATGGTCAATAGGCCTGATGGTTTGTTAATGGCTACCAGGTCATCATCTTCGGAAATAATATAGTCATCGATCTTGATCGTCATGTGCACGTGTTTGAAAGCATAAATAAGGGAATGTAAATATTGCCAGCTATTGCAGGTAGCCGTTATTTTCCTTTCTTAAAATACTTGAGGTCTCTCACTTCTTTTTCAGAAAGAAAACGCCATTTGCCCCGCTCAACATTCTTTTTGGTAAGACCGGCAAAGATGACACGGTCAAGATTTTTGACATCATAACCATAATGCTCGAAAATCCTTCGAACTATGCGGTTGCGGCCACTATGAATTTCTATCCCCACCTGTGTTTTATCTGCATTGTCTGTGAAAGCTAAAACATCAACATTGGCTATCCCGTCCTCCAGGGGCACACCTTTTAATATGGCATCAAAATGCGCCTTTGTTAAGGGTTTATCCAATGTTACTGCATATAGTTTTTTTACTTCATTACTGGGGTGTGTCAGCTTTTGTGTGAGTTCCCCGTCATTAGTTAAAAGGAGTACACCGGAAGTGTTCCTGTCCAGCCGGCCAACGGGATACACTTTTTCTTTTGTAGCATTTTTGATAAGGTCAAGAACGGTTTTTCGTCCCTTTTCATCTTCTGTGGTAGTAATATAATCCTTGGGTTTGTTGATCAGGATATACACCAGGTCTTTTACAGGGAACAACTTTTTTCCATTAAAGTTTACCGTATCGGTGGGAGAAATTTTAAATCCTGGTTCTGTAACAATGGTCCCGTTCACCTTCACCTTACCGTTCTTAATGATATCTACAGCATCACGGCGGGAACAGACACCACTATGGGCGATAAATTTATTCAGGGGCATCTTTTCTTCCACTGGCCGGGTAATGACAGGTTTTTTGCCAACTTTCTCCCCGGAAACAACTTCAGTTCTTCCTTCAGCTCTTTTCTTTTCAAAATATTCCTTCCTTTCTTTGGTCAGTTTCTTTTTTTCCTGTCTGAATTGCTCCTTTTTGGCAGCTCCTGACTTCTCTTTGGACATGAATTTTTCGAACCCTGATTTTTTCTTCATGGTGCAAAAATAGAAAAGACCGTGCAGCACACGGTCTTTTGTTTCCAATAGGCTGAGATACTTATCTCAATAATTATTTGGTATTTCTTTCAGAATGTCCTTTCCTCATGGATTTCATTTTATCCATCTGTTCAGGAGTAAGCACAGTTTTCATTTTCTCCATCTGGGCTTTTCTTAACTCCTGCATCTTTTCTTTCTTTTGATCTTTAGACAGGCTGTTATCATCACGCAGGGCCTGGAACTGGCTGGAATATTCAGCCCTGATCTTTGTCATTTGCTCTTGTTGACTGGATGTCAGGCCAAGCTCTTTGCTAAAATCACCCTTTTTATTAAACCTTCCTTTATCTCCCATACGTGTACTGTCACCATTGTGACGAAACTTACCATCTTGCTGGAAGTTGCTATTTTTCCTAGAAGCCATTCTTTCTTCCTTCATTTTGGCAAACTGTTGTTTTTGATCTGCCGTCAGGATTGACTCCATCTGGGCCTGGTATTTCTCATGAATGGCCTTCCTTTGATCTTTGTTTTCATTCTTTTCGCTCTTTAAGGCCTGCATTTCCTTTTTCTCAGCTTCATGAAGGGTTTTGAGTTTTGCTTTCTGATCTGCAGTAAGATTCAATTCCTTGAAACCTTCTCCTTTGTGCTCTTTTTTGTCGTGTTTTTTGCCTTCAGGAGCCGTGGTGTTTTGCGCCTGTGCTGCGCCAATTGTTAATGCTATAACAAGCGCTGAGGTGATAATTTTTTTCATATTTCCTGGTTCTTTTATTTGTTGTTATATAAGAGACCGGGGAATGAAATAGTAGTTTAAACCCTTAAGGTTAATTAAGGTTAGAAGCTGGCATAAAAGGAGAGTAGTGTATTTCTCGGATCGGTACTAATTTTTATTAGCCAGCTGGCCACAGGCAGCATCGATATCCTTACCACGGCTACGACGTAACCGGGCATTCACTTTATGCTTACCCAGGTATTCCATAAATGCTTCCACTTTTGACTCTTCAGGTTTTTCAAATTTAGCTGCATCGATAGGGTTGTACTCTATCAGGTTAATAAGGTCAGCAGGCACCCGGCGGTAAAGCTTTATCAGTTCATCCGCATCCTTAAGGGAGTCATTAAAATCTTTAAAAAGGATATATTCAAAAGTAATTTCATTCTTGGTCTGGGCATAAAAATGATTCAAAGCCTCTACCAGTGATTGTATGTTATTACTGTCATTGATGGGCATGATATCATGCCGTTTCTTATCATTAGCGGCATGCAGGGACAAAGCCAGCTTGAACTTAACCTTATCATCTCCCAATTGTTTAATCTGCTTGGCTACGCCTGCAGTAGATACGGTAATACGTTTTGGGCTCATGCCAAGCCCATCGGGAGAGGTTATACGTTCGATTGCTTTTAGAACATTCTTATAATTCAGCAATGGTTCACCCATGCCCATAAATACGATATTGCTGAGTTTTTTATCATATACCCTTTCACATTGCTGGTTTAGGAGTACCACTTCATCATAGATCTCGTCAAAATCCAGGTTTCGCTTTCTTTCTATATAACCAGTTGCACAGAATTTACAACTCAGGGAACAACCTATCTGGGAAGAAACGCAGGCAGTATATCTATTGTCTGTAGGGATCAGTACCCCTTCGCAAAGGTGACCCTCATGGGTTTTAAAGCGTGACTTTACAGTTCCATCGGCGCTGTATTGCGAAGCATCAACCATTAGGGCAGGCAACGAAAAGTTCTCACCGAGTTTCTGGCGCAATTCCTTACTCAGGTTGGTCATATCGGCAAAAGAATGCGCATGTTTTTGCCAAAGCCATTCCCATACCTGGTGCGCCCTGAACTTCTTTTCTCCCATGGCAATGAAATAATTTTCCAGGTCAGTTAAACTGAGCTGTCGTATATTTTTACTGCCTTTTATCTTCATGGTTGCCATTTCAGCCATCGCGCAAAGATAGATTTATTGCCCTGATGGCTTTGTTAAAAGCCATGTTTGAAAACCTTCCTTTTGAGTATATTCACTTTTTAAATAACAACAATGAAATTAACCTCACTGCTACTGCTTTTATGTATTTCATATAGCTCTGTGTTTGCACAGGATTCCACACTTACCGAATACAAAGGATTGTATAAGTTCAGGGAAGGCAGTCCGACTCCTTCAGTGGATATTACCCTTGAAAATGGGGCATTGTATGCCAATTCAAGTATTGGCTCTGCATCTTTGAAATGGATAAGTAAGGACACTTTTAGTATCCCCGATCACAATGGCATGGCTTATTTCTACCGTAGTGACAAGGGAAAGGTGAACAGTATAAAAGTGGAGGTGGCAGACCTTGTTCTGGAAGGGGATAAGCAGGATCCTGCCCTGGCTATCAACAGGCGAAAAAGAGTTTACTACCTATCCAAATAGTTTCCAACCTCCCTTATAGTAAATTGCACCGCTAACGCGCAGGAATTTTATACAATTAATCCTGCCTGGTTGCTATTTTGAAACAGATGAATATGAGAGAAGTATTTGTTATTGATGCAGTAAGAACGCCAATTGGTAAATATGGCGGCGCTTTGAGTTCAGTCCGTCCCGACGATCTTTTGGCACTTATAATAAAGGAGTTATTGGCCAGGAACAGGACAATTGACCATTCAGCTATTGAAGATGTTATTGCAGGAGATGCCAACCAGGCTGGGGAGGATAACAGGAATGTGGCCCGAATGGCTGCTTTACTGGCAGGTTTGCCTGTTACAGTTGCTGGTACTACTGTAAATCGCTTGTGTGCCTCAGGTTTACAAGCTATTATGGATGGGGCCAGGCAGATAGCTTGTGAAGATGCTGAAATAATCATAGCCTGCGGGGTTGAAAGCATGAGCCGGGCACCCTTTGTTATGCCAAAATCCCAATCGCCGTTTGAAAGAAAAGCAGAGATATATGATACCACCCTGGGTTGGAGATTTATTAATGAGCAAATGAAAGATGCTTATTATCCATACAGTATGGGTGAAACAGGTGAAAATGTGGCTAAGAAATGGGGTATCACCCGCCAGCAGCAGGATGAGTTTGCATTAGCATCACAAGAGAAATATTTCTCAGCACTTGATAGGGGGACCTGGAGAGATGAAATCGTTCCTGTTGAGGTTAAAGGAGAGAAAGGCGTTACGCATTTTGTTGAAAATGATGAACATCCCCGGAAGACATCAATAGAAAAACTCAGCTCCTTAAAACCCGCCTTTGTAAAAGACGGCACCGTTACTGCTGGTAATGCCTCCGGTATCAATGATGGAGCTGCGGCATTATTGCTGGCAAGTCCGGAAGCCGTAAAAAAATATGAACTGAAGCCGATTGCAAAGATCATATCAATGGCTACTGCCGGGGTCGACCCGGCCATTATGGGAATTGGTCCGGTCCCTGCTACACAAAAAGCATTGAAAAGGGCAAGCCTTTCCATTGCCAATATGGAACTTATCGAATTAAATGAGGCTTTCGCCTCCCAGGCTTTGGCCTGTATTCACGACCTGGGCATTGACCCTGTCAGGGTCAATGTTAATGGAGGTTCCATAGCATTGGGTCATCCTTTAGGTTGCAGCGGCGTGCGTATATCCACTACGCTGCTTCATGAAATGAAAAGAAGAAGATCCAGGTATGGGTTGGCTACCATGTGCGTGGGTGTTGGCCAGGGGGCAGCAATTATATATGAATTGTGTTTATGCAAATAAAAAAGAGAGGCCTTAGTATAATTATTGAAGTAGGTTAGGAATGAAGGTTTGTTTAGCGCTCCTGTTACTTTGTTCTGTACTCAGTTCCTGCTTTTTATTTCCTAAATACAGGCGTAGCTCATTTACATACAATGATAACACCAACACTTATTCTATCCCGGTTATAATTCCCAAAGGGTTTACAAAAGAGAGAACCGAGGTGGATAGTTCAGGGAATACCATATTGACGTATAGTTATGGGCCGGAATTGTTTTATATGGCTTATATGTCAGATACATCTTCGTCTATACATGCCATAGATGAAACGATCAATATACCCAGGTTCTATGAGCCTACTGGTGCGTTGGTATATAAAGGAATGGATTCCATGCACCTGTACTGGAGGGAAGTTCGGCAGAATAAATTGCGCTCAGGTTACAGAAACGTTTCAGGTGAAATGGAAGCAAGATTTGATTCAGCCACCAATTACTTTATGGTACACCCGGCATCTCCCCAGGTGCAGAAATCACGTAAATGATAAGGAATGAATCTCACCAAATGGCACTGAACGTTGCTCTCCTGAACGCAGGTCCTTGAGCACCAGGGCTTTTTCCTCCATTTCTTTTGAACCTATAATAATGATATAAGGGATCTGCTTTTTTTCAGCATATTTGAATTGCTTATCAAATTTTGACTGCTCATGAAACAGCTCAGCAGCAATGCCTCTTTTCCTGAGTTCAGTCAATAACTCATACGCTTTATTACCTTCTTCAAGACCGGTGTTGAAAAACAAAACCCTGGTACCTTGTTCCACTTTGGACGGAAACAATTGAAGTTCCTCCATTACATCATAGATCCTGTCAACGCCAAAAGATATACCTACGCCGGGAATATTGGGCACACCAAATAATCCTGTCAGGTCATCATAGCGTCCACCACCACCAATAGATCCGATCTTCACAGTGGAGGGTGCCTTGGCTTCAAAGATGATCCCGGTATAATAATTTAATCCCCTGGCCAGCGTAAAATCAATGATCAATGAAGTAGAAATGTTATTCTCAACTAGCCCGGTTTTTAAACGTTGATCATTGATCATGGCTAAAATGAACTCGAGCTCACTAATGCCTTTTTTACCGTTTTCTGTATCCTGCAGCAATTCCTTAATGGAAGCTATTTTTGATTCATTGCTTCCATTGATGCTAAGGTATTTTTCAATTACCTGGACTTGTTCACGGGTTAAACCTCTTTCCAACAATTCTTCTTTTACTTTCTCCAGGCCTATCTTGTCCAGTTTATCTATCGCAATGGTAATATCAGTCAATTTATCAGCTCCACCACATACCTCGGCTAGTGCTGATAATATTTTCCTGGAGTTGATGCGCAATTCGCAGCCTTCAATGCCAAGACCGGAGAAAACATCTGTATATAGATTGACAAATTCCACTTCATTAAGCAATGAATTGCTGCCTACTACATCTGCATCACACTGGTAAAATTCACGGTACCTGCCTTTTTGCGGGCGGTCTGCACGCCATACAGGCTGCACCTGGTAGCGCTTGAAAGGAAAGGTAAGCTGGCCATGATTCATGGCTACGTACCTGGCAAAGGGAATAGTAAGGTCATATTTTAATGCCCTTTCGGTGATACCTTTGTTGTTCTTTCCTTTTAATATTTTTTCAAAATCCTCCCGGATCTGCTGTTCTTTAGCGGGATTGTCCAAACCATTATTTAATATCTTGAATATGAGCTTATCGCCTTCTTCGCCATATTTCCCCATCAGGGTATCCAGGTTTTCCATTGCTGGTGTTTCTATAGGAAGAAAACCATACAGCTCAAAAACCGATCGGATAGTATTGAAAATAAATGACCGCTTTCTCACTACATCTGGCTCAAAATCGCGGGTGCCCTGGGGAATGGAAGGTTTACTCATCTGGTGTCAAAAGTAAAAACTAATAATTGGTTATTTGGTTTGCATCATACCTGCATACTTTGCAATGATCTTATCGCAGGCTTTATCAATCAGTTGATACACTTCATGATATCCTGGCTCAGGACCATACCAGGGATCGGGAACTGAAGCGTTTTCACCCGGATAAAGTTCATTTAAGAACAGCTCCACTTTCGATTCATCAAACCGTTGTTTGGCAATGCGCCTGATATCATCAATCACATCATCTGCCATTGCATAGATCTTATCATATCGGTCAAGGTCCTCTTTTACAAACCTTCTTGCCCTTTGTTCGCAAATTTCAATGCCATTCAACCGGGCAACCTTTTGTGAAAGAGGATGAGGAGCCTCACCCACATGATAACCATTTGTACCTGCACTTTCCACTTGCCAGTCCAAACCCGCCTGGAGAGCTTTATGTTGAAGAATTCCCTCAGCTAAAGGGCTTCTGCAAATATTTCCTAAACACACCATCAATATTTTCATAGTTATCATTCAAGGGAGGCAAATTTAAGACTTTCCCTTTGCAGGTTTATTTTGAGAATCATTACTTGCCATGTTCTTTATGCGAACTATATATTTACTACATCACTAAAGTATAGTAATCCAGTACCATCCCCGATGTTTCCCCGTAGTATCCCCGTAGTATCCCCGTACCGGACCGGGGATACTACGGGGATTGAACAAAGACAATACGATTAACCAACGCTGTAACTATAAGGGAGCCTCGAAGAAAACCTGGCGTTGCTATAAAAGAAGTTGCCTGAAGAATTAGAATAACTGTTCATCAAAAGTTTTTCATTCAATTCTTATAATTGGTGATTAATAGTTATGGAAACATTTGGTTAAAGCATCTCAATTGTAAATTAATGAGTATGCAAGCATGGGAAATTTTAAGAGCCGATGTACTGGACATTCTCTTTGATAACCGCAATAAGCAATACGGCGCTTATGCACTTCGAAGGCACTATCCATCAAGATTGAAAATGGCCTTAGGACTTACTTTGAGCTCCAGTCTTTTCCTTGGTTTATTCTTTCGTAACGCGGGCACTTCAACCATCTATGAAGAGCCGGGCGAACATATTCTGAAGGTTATTGACATTGCACCATTGCCTGAACTGCCTAAGCCTCCTGAAGTACCGACCCTTCCAAAAAGGGCGCAATCCAGCTATTCAGATCAAATGAAGATGGTAAGTCAGCCTGATGAGAAAAGGATAATGAAAACCATAGAGGAGATCTCAATAAGCACAATTGGAGCAGATAATGTAGAAGGTCCAACTGATATTTCGCTTCCTAACCTGGGAGGTGGAACTGAGCAAACCGAAATGGTTACAACTCCGGCAAAATCTGGTGTCCCAGCCTTTGAAGCCAAAGATCAGCAACCAGAGTTTCCCGGTGGTGCATCGGCATGGATGAATTACCTGAACAGGAATCTTCAAACGCCCGCTGACCTGGAGCCGGGTGATAAGAAAACTGTATTGATCAAGTTTGTTGTAGATGCCGACGGATCGGTTACAGATTTTACGGTTGTCCGATCTGGTGGCTATACTTTTGATAATGAAGTAATAAGAGTATTAAGAAAAATGCCTAAGTGGAAACCTGCCATTCAAAATGGGCATCCGGTGACAGTTTCATTTACTCAGCCGGTAACATTTGTAGGACTTGAAGACTAAAAAGTTTTAAATTGCTCCACCCAATTAAAGGTATGATAGAAGAATTTCAGGAGGAACAAAGGAAAAGAGTTAGTCGCATGCGCTCCATTATGGATTATGCCATGGGAGCATTGATACTGTTGATAGGACTCTATTTTTGTTTGAATAAGATATTACAAATAAATGTCTTTAACAGGCAACCTTCATCAATGGATGTTTTTATCGGCATTGTATTTATTTTTTATGGTATCTGGAGAATTTACAGGGGCTACAAAAAGGATTATTATAGATGAATTGTAAGTGCAGGATGGCTATCCCTTTGTTATTACTCCTGGTCATTTTTTTCCAGGGATGTTCCAACAGATCCATGGAAAAAAAAGTGGACAAATTTGATAATGGGACCATTTACATTAGTTGTGACGAATCATTCAAGCCTGTTATTGATGCGGAAATAGATGTGTACCAGGCCAGTTATCCCAATGCCCATATCCTTGTTCAATATAAGCCAGAGGCAGACTGTCTCCGGGACTTTGGAGTAGATTCTATCAGGATGATCATTGCTACAAGAGGGTTTTCTGAAAAGGAAAGGCAGTTCATGATCGATTCATTAAAAGTGGGACCTGTCCAGGCCACAGTGGCGCATGATGCTATAGCTGTGATCATTCACCCGGAAGCGAAAGATTCTTTTTTTACTATGAACCGTATCCGCGACCTGGTGAGTGGAAATCTTAAAGAAAATTTAATTCCTGTCTTTGATGGACTTAAGGCTACGAGTACGGTTCGGTTTATGATTGATTCAGTGCTGAAAGGCAAGAGCCTTGGAAAAAATGTAGTTGCTGCTCAGAGCAGCGAAGGTGTGATAGATTATGTTTCCAAAACTCCGAATGCTGTAGGATTTATTGGTGTTAGTTGGGTGGGGAACAAAGAAGATTCGAGCCAGCAAAGCTTTTTGAAAAAGATCAAGTTGGCCCGTTTGGAAAGCACGGACAGTGCCAATGCATACGTATTACCTGTTCAATACCTTATTTATACTAAAAGCTATCCTATGGTACGTGATTTGGTATATGTACTTAGAGAACAGCAATATGGGCTTGGTGGGGCATTTGCTAATTTTTTAAAGAGTGACAGGGGGCAATTGATCTTCAGGCGTGCTTATCTTCAACCCGCAAAGAAGCCTTTTTATGTGCGCCGAGCGGAGTTAAAGGACTAACATTAACAACTAGTAAGTAAACGAAACTGAATAATTTTAAATCTAAAAAGAAAACGAAAAATGAAGAAATCGGCAATTGTTTTAGTTTTTGCAATGGCTCTCTCCTTTGTAGTCCGGGCTCAGAGTATCCAGGAAGGAGTTAACAATTATTATGCAGAGCGTTATGGAAGCGCCAAATCAATCTTTGATAAATTGCTTGCTTCCAATCCAAATAATATAGAAGCTACCTACTGGTTGGGTCAAACTTACCTGGCGCAGGAAAATGTTACTGCTGCTAAAAGCTTATATGAAAAAGCACTGGCTTCCAATGGCAATGCTCCTTTATTTCTTGTAGGTATGGGACATGTTGAATTAGTGGAAGGTAATAAGGCTGGAGCCCGTCAACATTTTGAGCAGGCCATCACAGCCAGCAAAGGCAGAAAAGGCAGCGATCCTGTAGTTTTAACTGCAATCGGGCGCGCCAACGTCGATGCATACAGCGATGCTAAAAAATCAGGTGATCTTGATTATGCCATTGCCAAATTGAATGAAGCTGCACAAATTGCGCCTTCCAATCCAGAGGTATTCCTGGTACTTGGTAATGCTTACCGTAAGAAACATCTTGGAGGTGAAGCTGTCCAGGCTTACCGTAAAGCAACCAATTTTGCGCCTGCTATTTACAGGACCGCAATGTTGTACCAAACCCAGTCTCAACCTGGGCAAGGATATTCGGATATAGTTTTGGAAAACCTGAATAATGCCATTTCAGTTGATCCCCGTTTTGCACCAGCATACGAGCAACTATATTATTATAACCTGTTATACAAAAAAGATTTTGCTACTGCCGAGAGCTTCGCTACAAAATATATAACCAATTCTGATCCCAGTGTAGAAAATGATTACCTGAAAGCCCAGACTGATTTTGTTCAGAAGAAGTTTTCAGATGCCGTCAACATTGGTAAGAACATTATTTCACAAAGTAATAATAACGCTAAGCCCAGGGTGTACCGCCTGATGGGATATAGCTACCTGGAATTGAAGGACACTACAACTGCCTGCCAGTTTGTAAACGATTTCTTCAAGCATGCAAAGGATGAAGATATTATTGGCGAAGATTATTTGTTGCATGCTACAGCTTGTGGTAAGAATGATCCTGAAGTAATCAGGACGGATGTATACAAAGCCGTTCAGATAGACAGCGTTCTTTCCAGGCAAATTGGTTTGCTTACTAATGCTGCCCGTGATGCCAAGAACAATAACCAGCGTGTGCTGGAAGCTGAATTGAACAGGCTTTCCTTTGACCTGAGAAAACCGGAACAAAGAAATCCTACAGAGTTGATCAACGGTGTGGCATTACCTTACTTTTTTGGGGGAGCTTATCAAAAAGCTGACAGTGCGGCAAAGGCGTACATTGCTATTGCACCTGACAGCATCTGGGGTCACTACTGGAGTGCCCTTTCCCTTGCAGCTATTGACACCAGCATGCAACAGGGACTGGCAATGCCAGAATATCAAAAAGTTCTGGATATTTCAGCAACTGATAAAGTACGTTTCAAAAGCCAGGGTGTAAGAGCTGCTCAAACACTGGCTATCTACAGCTTCAATATTAAAAACGATAAGGCTGCTGCCGCCACATATGTTCAGAAAGGCCTTGAATTTGATCCAACAAATGCCAATCTGAAAAATATTGAAGGGGTATTGAATGCCAAACCTGCTGCACCACCTAAATCTAATAGCGGGTCAGGGCAAGGCACTACTAAAGAAAAAACGAAGACCACAACTTCCAAGGTGAAGAAAAAAGGATAATCCTGATAAACATAATGAAAAAGCCTCCAACCGGAGGCTTTTTCAATTGATAAAGCTCATATAAATAATAACGTAAAGATTGATGGTTGTGGCTTATTTTTGCCTGCCCATTTGAAAAACTTATGTTCCATCTTCTTCAAACAAACGTAACCCAGGCGGTTAGAGATGTAAGCAGTGCAGGAAGCTATTTTCCAGTAGGTATACAATTGTTATTTGTGGTAGGAATGATCGGTACTCTTATGGTAGTTACCCATCTTTTGGGCCCTAAAAGACACACTTCAGACAAGCTGCAAACCTTTGCCAGCGGTATTCAAAGTCATGGTGATGCACGCCAGCCTATGGCCATTAAATACTTCCTTGTAGCCATCCTGTTTGTTCTTTTTGATGTGGAAGTGATCTTTTTCTATCCTTACGCTGTTAATTTCAGGGGGTTAGGTTGGAGCGGTTTTTGGGCTGTCTTAATGTTTGTGGCCTTTTTCCTTTGTGGATTTATCTATATTGTCAAAAAAGGAGCACTGAATTGGGAAGACTAATATTTAATATCAAAGCGGGCTGCTTAGCCGGGAAATATTAAATAGAACAATTAAATCTGAATTATTATGGCACGTCCGGTTTCATATAATATTAAACAAAAGCCACTGGAAAGTGATATCAGCCTTGTTGATATGCCAGAGGGATACGAGGGAGAAGGTTTTTTTGCCTCCAAATTGAGTGATGTGGTAGGACTGGCCCGGAAGAATTCTATCTGGCCCCTGCCTTTTGCCACTTCATGTTGTGGTATTGAGTTCATGGCCACCATGGCCTCTCACTACGATCTTGCACGATTTGGATCAGAAAGAGTAGGGTTTTCGCCCCGCCAGTGTGACTTGTTAATGGTAATGGGCACTATCGCAAAAAAGATGGCGCCTGTAGTAAAGCAGGTTTACCTGCAAATGGCTGAACCACGTTGGGTAATGGCAGTAGGTGCCTGTGCCTGCAGCGGGGGTATATTTGACAGCTATAGTGTGCTGCAAGGTATTGACCAGGTAGTTCCGGTGGATGTATATGTACCTGGCTGTCCTCCAAGACCTGAAGCTATTTTAGACGGATTTATGAAAGTGCAGGACCTTGTGGGCAAGGAAGAGCTTCGCCGCCGCAATAGTGAACATTATAAAAAACTATTAGAAAGCTACGGAATTCAATAAATACGCTAAGACGCAGCCAACCTGGGTTTTAGCTGGAGTTAGAAAACTATGTCTTTATCGAACGACCTAATTAAACAACGACTAACTGAAAAATTTGGTGACCAGGTCACTAATGTTGAAGAGCCTTATGGTATGCTCACCTTCGAGGTTCCCAAGGACCTGAATCTAAAGGTGCTTCAATTTCTATACGATGATGAGGAATTAAAATTCCGGTTTCTCACTGACCTTACCGTTGTTCATTATCCTGCCTATAAAGGAAGAGAACTGGCAGTGGTGTACCACCTTCATAACCTGGTTGATAATTGCCGTATCCGCTTTAAAGTATTTGCAGATGTCAATAAGCCAGACGTATTTAGTGCTGTCAATATTTATTCTTCGGCCAACTGGCAGGAAAGAGAAGCTTATGATTTCTATGGGGTCAACTTTGTAGGTCACCCCAACCTGATACGGATCCAAAATGTGGAAGAAATGGATTACTTCCCCCAGCGCAAAGAATTTCCACTGGAAGACCAGACAAGGGTGGATAAGGATGATGAAATGTTTGGCAGGGGAGGAAGTTTTGATTTTGGTAACAGGCAGGCAGATGGTTCGCCGGCAACCATTAGCGAAGCTGAGAAGAAATGATTTTGAACAGGGCAGAAACATTTTTAAGAACTCCCTAAGGGGAATAAAGCTGACTAATAAATTTCATGTCTACGACCGATAAACATATCACACTTTCTGAAGGAAGTATTGAAACCAAAACTACCAAACTAAACCTGGGTCCAACCCACCCGGCTACGCATGGTGTGTTTCAAAACATCCTTGAACTGGATGGCGAACGAATTGTTTCGGCTGAACAAACCATCGGGTACATTCACCGCGCATTTGAAAAGATAGCTGAACGTCGACCACTTTACCAGATCACCCCTCTCACAGACAGGTTAAACTATTGTTCTGCCCCAATAAATAATATGGGCTGGCACTTAACCTGTGAAAAATTATTGGGTATTCAGCTGCCGAAAAGGGTTGACTACTTAAGGGTGATCATCATGGAACTGGCCCGAATTGCCGATCATTTGATCTGTAATTCTATCGTTGGGGTAGATACCGGTGCTTATACCGGCTTTCTGTACGTGATGCAATACCGTGAGTTGATCTATGAGATATGGGAAGAAGTGTGTGGTTCCAGGTTGACAACAAACATTGGACGTATTGGTGGATTTGAAAGGGATTTCAATGATATCGCCTTCACTAAACTTGAAAGATTCCTGAAGGAATATCCTGATGTACTGACTGAATTTGAAAACCTCTTTGCCCGCAATCGTATTTTCATGGAGCGTACCATTGGCGCCGGACCTATCAGCGCTGAACGTGCCTTAAACTATGGATTTACCGGGCCTAACCTTAGGGCTGCAGGTGTGGATTATGATGTGCGGGTACATACGCCATATAGCTCCTACCAGGATTTTGATTTTACCATTCCTACAGGCACCACTGGTGACTGTTATGACCGCTTCCTGGTAAGAAACCAGGAAATGCGTGAATCCTTGAAAATTATTGAACAGGCCTATAGAAAGATCCAGGACTTCAAAGGTGAGGAAGCTACCATTTTCCATGCCGATGTTCCTGAATATTACCTGCCTGAGAAAAAGGATGTGTATACGAAGATGGAAGCCCTGATCTATCATTTCAAGATCATTATGGGCGAAACAAACATTCCTCCGGGTGAGGTTTATAACAGTGTGGAAGGTGCCAATGGTGAACTTGGTTTTTATTTGATCAGTGATGGTGGAAGGTCGCCTTACCGTTTACACTTCCGCAGGCCATGTTTCATTTACTACCAGGCATTTGAAGAACTGACCAAAGGTAGCATGCTGAGTGATGCCATCATTGTCATGTCTTCATTGAACCTGATAGCAGGGGAAATGGATGGTTAATTAGTCAATCATTTGAATGCATTACAGTGAACCTGTTTTGCATTACCATTATATTTTGCATTCGAAATGAAATTTTCAGAAGAAAAATTAAAAAAGGTACAGGAGATCATTGAACGTTACCCTGAAGGGAAACAAAAAAGTGCTCTGTTACCTTTATTGCACCTGGCCCAGGAGGAAAATGGGGGTTGGTTAAGCGTGGAAGCCATGGATCTTGTGGCAGGATTACTACAGTTGAAGCCTATTGAAGTTTACGAGGTGGCTACTTTTTACAGCATGTATAATTTAAAGCCTGTAGGCAAATATCTATTTGAAGTTTGCCAGACAGGGCCATGTATGTTGAAAGGCAGTGACGAAATCATTGGTTATATTAAGGAAAAATTGGGTATTGGTGTTGGAGAAACTACCAGCGACGGGATGTTCACTTTAAAAACAGTGGAGTGCCTGGGCGCCTGTGGTTATGCGCCTATGATGCAAATGGGAAAGTATTATAAGGAACACCTGACGCGTGAAAAAGTGGACCAGATCATTGATGAATGCAGGAGAACAGCAGCTCAGAATAATTAAAAAATAAAAATTAATAAGTAAGGGGTCGGGATGTTGACTTTTAATTTTGACCTTTCACTTTTGACTTTATAAGATGGGCCGAAAATTATTATTAGATAAAGCACATATAGAAGGCATCCGCTACTACGATGTTTATCGCCAGAACGGTGGCTATGCCGCCGTGGAAAAAGCCTTTAAAATGGCTCCGGCGGATATTGTGGAAGAAGTAAAGAAAAGTGGCTTAAGAGGTCGTGGAGGTGCGGGCTTTCCTACAGGAATGAAGTGGAGTTTCCTTGCCAAGCCAGAAGGAGTTGCCAGGTACCTGGTATGCAATGCTGATGAATCAGAACCAGGCACTTTTAAGGACCGTTACCTGATGGAGTTCATTCCTCATTTACTTATAGAAGGTTTGATCATTTCATCTTTTGCCTTAGGATCCAACAGAACATATATCTATATACGCGGTGAATATGCCTGGATAGTGGATATCCTGGAACAGGCGATCGCTGAAGCCACACAGGCAGGTTTTCTTGGAAAAAATATTTTAGGCACTGGCTTCGATTGCCAGATCTATGTGCAGCGTGGTGCAGGTGCTTACATCTGCGGTGAAGAAACTGCTTTGCTAGAAAGTCTTGAAGGGAAAAGAGGGAATCCTCGTATCAAACCGCCATTCCCTGCTGTAAAAGGATTATACGATTGTCCTACCGTGGTGAACAATGTAGAAACACTGGCCGCTATAGTACCTATTTTAAATATTGGCGGTGAGGAATATGCGAAGATCGGGGTGGGAAGATCTACAGGAACGAAATTGATCTCAGCTTGCGGCAACATTAATAAGCCAGGTATTTACGAAATAGATATGACCATTTCCGTGGAGGAATTCATTTATAGCGATGAATTTTGCGGGGGCATACCTAATGGCAGGAAATTAAAGGCCTGTATCCCGGGTGGTAGCTCCGTTCCTATTCTGCCAGCCAACCTGTTGCTGAAAACAGCGAAGGGGGAGAAAAGGATGATGAATTACGAGAGCCTGGCAGATGGAGGTTTTGCTACCGGTTCTATGATGGGCTCCGGAGGGTTTATTGTACTGGATGAAGATCAATGCGTGGTTCGGCATACGCTGACACTGGCGCGTTTCTATCGTCATGAAAGTTGCGGACAATGTTCACCATGCAGGGAAGGGACAGGCTGGATGGAAAAGATCCTGCACAATATTGAATACGGAAAAGGAAAGATGAGTGATATTGACCTGCTTTGGGATATTCAAAGCAAGATAGAAGGTAATACCATTTGTCCACTGGGTGATGCAGCTGCCTGGCCGGTAGCCGCGGCTATCCGCCATTTCCGTGACGAGTTTGAGTGGCATGTGTTGAATCCTGAAGAATCACAAAGAAAGAATTTTGGACTAGCACATTATGCCGATCCGTTGGAAGTATCGGTAGCATAGAAATCAAAAGTCAAAAGTAAAAAGTAAAAAATTGGAAGTTGCTTTAGGAGTTTGACGAAACAGGTAATATGGATATTGAGAATATCATTGAAGAACCCGGTAAACCATATAATATCAGGCATAGGTGCTTTTTCTTTGCCAGGGACGTGATATTCCTGGTAAAAGATGCAAAGTTTGATTATGTATATAATTCATTGTTTAATCAATTAATAAAAAGTGCGAGTTCGATAGGGGCTAACCTTGTAGAAGGCAAAGCAGGCAGTTCCAAAAGAGATTGGAAAAACTTTAATATCATAGCTCTGAAATCCGCAAATGAAACCAAGTATTGGTTGTGTTTGATTAGAGATACAATGGATATTGATAAAGCAAGAATTGAAGGTCTGCTGAAAGAAGCAGATGAAATTTCGAAGATAATAGGAAGTGTCATTGTGAAGACAGGAAAAGTGGGTAAAGAATAAGCATTTTTGACTTTTTAATTTTGACTTTTGACTTAATAAGATGGCTGAAGAAAAGAAATTATTCAAGGTAACTATAGACAACATCACCATTGAGGTAGAGCCGGGCACGAGTATTCTGCAGGCCGCGAGGATGATAGGAGGTGATATTGTTCCACCTACGATGTGCTATTACAGCAAATTGAAAAACACAGGTGGTTATTGCCGTACCTGTATGGTAAAGGTAGCCGCTGGATCCACGGCTGACCCACGTCCCATGCCTAAATTGGTAGCTTCCTGCAGGACCAACGTTATGGATGGTATGGTCGTGGAAAACATTACCAATCCAACCGTATTGGAAGCCAGGAAAGGAGTGGTTGAATTCCTGTTATTGAATCATCCCCTGGACTGCCCGGTTTGCGACCAGGCAGGTGAATGTGATTTGCAGGACCTTAGTTATGCACATGGCACAGAAGGTTCCCGTTATGAATTTCGTAAGAGAACATTTGAGCGTATAGACCTTGGACCATATATCCAGCTGCATATGACACGGTGCATTTTATGCTACCGCTGCGTTCATACAGCCAACCAGGTTGCTGGTCAAAGAGAGCATGGTGTATTGGACAGGGGAGATCATGCACAAATAGCAACCTATATTAAAGAATCCCTGGATAGTGAATTTATAGGTAACGTCATAGATGTTTGTCCAGTAGGTGCCTTGACGGACAGAACTTTCCGGTTCAAGAACAGGGTTTGGTTCACCAAGCCTGTTGAAGCCCACCGGGATTGCCCTACCTGCAAAGGAAAGGTGCGTTTATGGATGCGTGGGGATGATGTGTTGAGAGTAACAGGACGTAAAGATCAATGGGGTGAGGTGGAAGACTGGATCTGTAATGACTGTCGCTTTGAAAAAAAGAAAGTAAGCGATTGGGTTATTGAAGGGCCTACAACAGTGAACAGACATTCAGTGATATCGCAAGGTCACTATACTGGTATCAAAAAGCCAGGAGAAACATTTGAACCTTTGATGCATCGTAAGCCAAAGTTGATGATGGATATTCACAGCGTTAGCAATGTGAATAATGTAGACCTGAATAATATCCCGGGGCCGGCAACAGGCAAGACCTTTAATGGCGACCCCCTTGCTATGGGAAATAATCCTACAGATGTAAAAGAGGGTGTAGGTAGAAATAAAGCAGGAACTGATTCAACCAACCCTGATACTCATTAATGAGAGGACTCTGAAGGTATCAGGTGGAACATTCATATATTGGACTAACATAAAAAGGTAAAGGCGGCGGGAAACTGCTGCAGGAACCGGAAGCGAACAACATGTATTTATTGCAAATTGACTGGTGGATATTTTTCGAAAAGCTGATACTGGTAGCGGTGATCGTTACAACAGCCCTGATCGTTGCCATGTACAGTACTTATGCAGAACGTAAGATCGCGGCCTTTTTACAGGACAGGCGCGGGCCCAACAGGGCTGGTCCCTTTGGATTGCTGCAGCCTGTGGCTGATGGGGTAAAGCTTTTCATGAAAGAGGAGATCATTCCGCTTACTTCTTCCAAATTCCTTTTCGTACTGGGGCCTATGCTGGCCATGATAACTGCCTGTATGACCTCTGCGGTCATACCCTGGGGTTGGACCATTGATGTGGCAGGTCGCCAGGTGCCCTTGCAGATATCAGATATTAATATTGGTATACTTTACATATTTGGTGTTGTAAGCCTTGGTGTATATGGTATCATGATTGGAGGCTGGGCTTCCAACAACAAGTTTTCCTTACTGGCTGCCATTAGGGGTGCATCCCAGATGATCTCATATGAACTGGCAATGGGCTTATCACTTCTTGCGGTGCTGATGGTGGTAGGAGACCTGAGGATGAGTACTATTGTTAACCACCAGATCGCCCACGGATGGAATGTCATTTACCAGCCCTTAGGCTTTTTGATATTCTTTATCTGCGCCCTTGCCGAATGCAACCGTACACCATTTGACCTTCCTGAAGCAGAGAATGAACTGAATTTTGGTTACCACCAGGAGTATTCATCCATGAAGCTCGGATTTTACCTTTTTGCTGAATACATCAACATGTTCATTTCCTCGGTAGTCATGTCTACTTTATTCTTTGGGGGTTATGATATACCTTTTGTCAACGAAGCAGCCTGGGGCAATCATTGGTGGGTGGGCCTTATAGGGTTTGTAGTGTTAATGACAAAGGCAGCTATTTTTATTTTCCTGTTTATGTGGATACGCTGGACCATCCCGCGTTTCCGTTACGATCAATTAATGAATCTTGGCTGGAAAGGATTATTGCCCCTGGCCCTGGTAAATATGCTTATAACTGCAGTAGTAATACTGCTTCTATATAAATAATTGGTTTTAAGATTAGCTGCATCAAAACGGCTAATTTTGCGACCGTTAAAGAAGAATGAGGATCGAAGATGCAAGCATTAACGAACAGAAAGCAACAGGTTGAACGTAAGCCCATGACAATTTGGGAGAAGCTTTACCTGCCTTCCATATTTAAAGGCATGGGTATCACTTTTAGTCACCTGTTCAAGAAAAGGCCTACCATTAATTACCCTGAAGAGCAAAGACCGTTTTCATCGGTCTTCAGGGGACTTCATATTTTAAACAGGGATGAGGAAGGAAGGGAGAAGTGCACAGCCTGCGGGTTATGTGCTCTTGCCTGTCCGGCAGAAGCCATTACTATGGAAGCGGCTGAGCGTCAACCGGGAGAAGAACACCTGTATAAGGAAGAAAAATATGCAGCCAAATACGAGATCAATATGCTGCGTTGCATCTTCTGCGGTCTTTGTGAAGAAGCCTGCCCTAAAGATGCTATTTACCTGTCTCAAACCTTTGCACCTTCCAATTATGGCCGCAAAGGATTCATTTACAGCAAAGATGACCTACTGATACCTGATCCCAATAAAGATCCTGAAGGATATGAAAAAGCGAAGGGAGACATTGGTAAAAACATTAAATAATTGAAGACTGCACAATGGGAATTACTCAAATACTTTTCTGGATACTGGCAATAACTGCAATTTTCAGTGCATTAATGGTAGTTATCAGCAAAAATCCTGTGTATAGTGTTTTGTGGCTGATCGTGACCTTCTTTACTATATCAGGACATTATATCTTATTAAATGCCCAGTTCCTGGCTGTGGTCAATATTATTGTTTATGCCGGCGCCATTATGGTGCTGTTTCTTTTCGTGATCATGTTGATGAACCTGAATAAAGAGACAGAACCTCAAAAAAGCAAGTGGTTGAAGCTGGCAGGTGCGGTGGCTGGTGGCTGTTTGTTACTGGTACTGGTGGCAGGGCTACGTAATACTGAAAAACAAATGACAGAGCTGGTGACCGGTGATATCGGTTTGATCCAGAACCTGGGCAAAGTGTTGTTCCGGGATTATGTAGTTCCATTCGAGATCAGTTCCATCCTTTTTCTGAGTGCAATGGTGGGTGCGGTTATACTGGGTAAGAAAGAACCGAGAAGCCCTATTGAAAAAGAAACCAGGAAGGTGGAAGAGATCGAACTCGAAATGAAGTGATCGTGATATGTACGATTTGAATGTATTGCATTCAATGACACAACTTCGGATATTCAAATTATATTATGCCTATTAACTATTATATTTTTCTTTCTATCGCCTTGTTTGTGATAGGTATCATCGGGGTGCTGACACGCCGCAATGCCATCATCATATTTATGTGCATAGAGTTGATGTTGAATGCAGTGAATTTATTGCTGGTTGCTTTTTCCAAAATGCACTACATGGCTAATGTGGCCAGGGTAGCCAATGCAGGAAGTGATGGCCAGTTGTTCGTGTTTTTTATCATGGTAGTAGCGGCGGCTGAAGTGGCGGTGGGTTTATCCATCATTGTTATGTTGTTCCGCAACACCCATTCAGTGGATGTGAACTTTTTGAACAGGTTAAAACATTAATAAAGCTTTTTTTATTCCTGCTGCCAATAACTGCCTGCAGGTAATAAAGGAACTTGTAGATTAAATATGAAGAATTTAATATTCTGGATTCCTCTTCTGCCATTTATTGGGTTTTTGATCAATGGATTGGGAAGAAAATATTTGTCCAAAGGAATTGTTAGCATCATAGGCTGCGGAACTGTACTTGGTTCTTTTATAATATCACTTTTGGTTTTCTTCAATAAAGTGTATTCCGCAACACCACTTCAATATTTTGATTTTTTCACTGTTGGCACCCTAAAAGTTCCTTTTGCATTCCAGGTTGACCAGCTTTCTACATTATTTCTTCTCATCATCACAGGCGTAGGCTTTTTGATCCATGTGTATTCAACAGCCTATATGCACGAGGAAAAAAGAGAACATTTTGGCCGATACTTTTCTTTTTTAAACCTGTTTGTATTTTCCATGTTGCTGCTGGTACTCGGGGCAAACTATGTGATCATGTTCATTGGATGGGAAGGTGTGGGTTTATGTTCTTACCTGCTCATCGGATATTGGTTCAAAAACATTGATTTTACAAAGGCTGCAAAAAAAGCTTTTGTGATGAACCGTATTGGAGACCTTGGATTCCTGCTGGCACTCTTCTGGATCATTTCTAAGATAGGCTCTGTAAACTATTCAGATGTATTTGCCAATGTGAGCAAGCTATCAACTACAGACCTTATCGGCATCACCTTATTATTATTTGTAGGCGCAACTGGTAAAAGCGCCCAGATACCATTATATACCTGGTTGCCCGATGCCATGGCAGGTCCAACACCTGTATCAGCCCTGATCCATGCGGCTACGATGGTTACTGCAGGCATTTACATGATCGCCAGGAGCAATGTGTTGTATATAGCAGCTCCTGCTACCAATACGGTAATTGCCATCATTGGTGCGGCTACGGCTTTACTGGCAGCCACCATTGCCATCAGGCAAAATGATATTAAAAAAGTACTGGCTTATTCTACAGTAAGCCAGTTAGGCTATATGTTTCTTGCCCTTGGAACGGGCTCGTATGTAGCTGCTGTTTTCCATGTAATGACCCATGCTTTCTTCAAGGCTCTTTTATTCCTTGGCTCAGGCTCCGTTATTCATGCTGTAAGCGGCCAGCAGGACATTCGTTTTATGGGAGGCCTGCGCTCTAAATTGCCCATCACTTATATCACATTTTTAATTGGTTGCCTGGCCATTGCCGGTATACCACCTTTATCAGGTTTCTTTTCAAAAGATGCCATCCTTTTGGGAGCATTTGAACACGATAAATTCCTCTATGTAATAGGAGTACTGACAGCTGCGCTGACTGCCTTTTATATGTTCCGGTATTGTTCGTCACTTTCGGCGGCAGTTTCAGGGGCTCTGAAGAACAAAGACATCATATTCATGAAAGCCCGGCGGCCATGACCATTCCTTTGATCGTGCTGGCTGTATTAGCCATTATCGGGGGATTTGTTGGTGTACCTGAAGTTTTTATGCATGGAGGAGAAAAACTGGCAGAATATCTCTCACCGGTCATTCACCCAGTTGCGGAACACACTGTTAGTCACTCCACTGAAATGTTGCTGATGGGATTAACTACGGTAATTGCCATTGTCGCCATAGTCATTGCATGGATGCGTTACAGAACTTACAGGGAAGAACAACCTTCCTCATTTGGGAAAGTGTTGGAAAATAAATGGTATGTCGACGAATTGTATAATAGCGTCGTGGTGCGTCCGGTAAACAAGCTGGGTGTGTTTGCCAATAAATATTTTGAAAAGAGTGGCATCGATGCATTGGTAAATGGGGTAGGGCGGATGGTGAACTATGGTGGCAGGCAGATGCGCTGGTTGCAAAGCGGGCAGGTAGGAAGCTATATACTCTTGATGGTTATCAGCATGCTGATGTTCTTTGTATTGCAGTTCTTCCTGAGAAAATAATATTAATGAAGAATGCCCGATGCATTCTGAAATATATTCTGAATTGATATGATCGTTTTATTACTGTTCTTAGTTCCACTGATCGGCGGTTTCCTGTCTTTCTTTTTAAAGAATGATAAGACAGTTCGCACCTGGGCGCTGCTTACATCGGTTATCACTTTATTGATATCTATTGCAGGAAATACTATTGCCAAAACTCCGGGTCAGCTGCATTTCAGTTATTCCTGGCTGGGAAGCCTGGGAAGTTCTTTTTCCTTGCAACTGGATGGACTGTCACAGATACTTTGCCTGCTCACAGCTGTTTCTTACCCGCTTATCCTGGTATCTATCTGGAGATCGCAGTATAAAAAATCCAATAACTTTTTTGCCTTAATGCTATTAACGCAGGCAGGCCTGATGGGTGTGTTCCTTGCCACGGATGCTTTGCTCTTTTACTTTTTCTGGGAGCTTGCGCTGGTGCCCATGTATTTCCTTTGCTCAGGCTGGGGTGGAGAAAAAAGAATCCCTGTAACATTCAAGTTCTTTATTTATACGTTCACGGCTTCAGTGTTGATGCTGACCGGTTTGTTATACCTGTATTTTCAAACTCCTGACAGGTCATTCTCCCTGCATTCCTTCTATGCTTTAAAGTTGTCTGATGATACACAGAGCTGGGTGTTCTGGTTATTGTTCCTGGCCTTTGCCGTAAAAATGCCTGTTTTCCCTTTTCATACCTGGCAGCCTGATACCTATGAACAATCGCCAACCGCGGCTACTATGGTGCTAAGTGGTATCATGGTTAAGATGGGTGTATATGGTGTTATCCGCTGGGTATTGCCGGTAGTTCCTGTTGCGGCCTATTCATGGGGCGATGTTGTCATGAGTCTTTCTGTTATCGGGATCATATATGCATCAGTTATTGCCATTCAACAGGATGACTTCAAGCGAATGATAGCCTATTCTTCCATTGCGCATATTGGATTAATGTCTGCCACCCTCTTTGCAGAAACAAAAGCTGGCTACCAGGGTGTGATGATGCAGATGTTCAACCATGGCATTAATATTCTTGGTCTCTGGATAATTGTAGAATTGATAGAGCGCCAGTTTGGTACACGTAAACTCTCCCAGTTGGGAGGAATAGCTCAAAAAGCTCCGGCATTGGCTACCTTATTTGTAATTCTTGCATTTGCCAATATTTCACTGCCACTCACCAATGCATTCGTAGGGGAATTTATGATGTTCAGTGGCATCTGGAGTTCCGCGGTTACCCATTACAATATACTGTTCACAGTTCTTGCGGCACTTAGCATCATCCTGGCTGCGGTGTATACATTAACAGCTGTACAGAAGGTTCTTTATGGTCCCTCCAGCAGCATAACTGAAGCAACCCGGGATATCTATGGTAATGAGAAAATGGTGTTGTGGATCATAGTTATAGTTGTTGTAGTATTTGGAGTTTATCCGCAGCCCTTATTGAATGTAACGGATGGTTTTGTGGACCTGTTGTTGAATAAAATAAATGTTGCTCACCTGTTTGTAAAATAATATGAACGCATTAATCTTTTCGGCTGTCAGTGGTGTAATTATGATGTTCAGCTCTTTTTTGCTGAACAATAAGAATAATGTCAGGATTCTGGCACATGTGTTACTGCTGGCCACCATTATAGCTAACATCCTCGAATTAAGAGGCATTACATTTTTTCATATTGATACCAGGGGCATGCTTGAATTTGACCGCTTTGCGCTCTTATTTACGCTGGTAGCCAATCTATGCACTTTTGCCTTTTTCTTATTGTCTTCGCGTGACCTGGAAAAGGTAGGCAACCATTTCAGCGATTATTTTTCCTTGATCTTCTTCATATTAGCCGGGATAGTGGTAGCTTCTTCTTTCAAATCGCTATTGATGCTATTCCTTGGCATTGAGATCTTTTCTATACCATTATACATTCTTACGGGTAGCGATAAGCGCAACCTGAAGAGCAATGAAGCTTCCCTGAAGTATTTCCTCATGGGTTCTTTCTCCACAGGGCTGATGCTGATGGGTATAGCATTGATATATGGTGCTACGGGCACATTTCAAACGGGTATAACTGTTGCCGAAAAGGTTCCTGTATTACTCATCACTGGTATGATGCTGCTTCTATTCTCGATGTCTTTTAAGGTATCCGCAGCGCCCTTCCATTTCTGGACACCTGATGTGTACGATGGTGCACCTACGGTGATCACCTCTTTTATGGCTACGGTGGTTAAGGCTGCAGGTTTTATAGCCTTTATGAGATTGTTCTCGGAGGAATTTGGAAGCATACGTCCCGAATGGAAATTATTAGTGGGTATTGTAGCTGCAGTTACTTTATTTATAGGAAATATTACCGCGGTATTCCAGCAAAGTGTAAAGCGTATGCTGGCTTACTCCAGTATCTCACAGGCAGGCTTTATGATGCTTGCTATTTACTCACTGAACAATGATGCGAAGGAAGGTTTGATACTTTATGCTGCAGCTTATTCCCTGGCCACCATTGGCATATTTGCCGTGTTGGTAAGGATGAAGGATTACACCTTTGAAGGATTCAATGGTTTTGCCAAACAGCAACCATTCCTGGCAGGGATACTTGTAGTGTTTCTTTTATCACTTGCCGGTATTCCATTAACAGCTGGATTCCTTTCTAAGTTTTACATGCTCAAAGCAACCATAGACGGTGGAAGCCTGGCCCTTGCCATATTTGCCGTGTTGATGGCTGCGGTCAGTGTATATTATTATTTCCGGTTGATACAATCCATGTATTTCAAGACCGGCAATGCAACCATAACAGGTAGTACCATGGGTTTTAAATATACACTTGCTGCCCTTGCAGGCATAACTATCCTGCTTGGAATATTTCCTAACCTGCTGACTTACTGGTTATATTTTTAGTCCCGGAAAAAATTAACGGCGTTGTATAATGGGTTTACTAATTTAGTAGACCCATTTGCATGAATAACACAGATGTTTTAAGGCTCTCCTTTCGCACCGTTCGCAGCAATAAACTAAGAACAGGGATCACTATCGCCATCATCGCTTTAGGCATTATGGCGCTGATTGGCATTATAACGGCCATACAGGCCATGAACCAGAAGCTAACTGAGAGTTTTTCCACTATGGGAGCCAATGGGTTTAGCATTCGATTTAAAGAGCGTAATATTCATTTTGGAGGCAATGGTCCTACAATGAAGCTGACAAGAAAAGGTCAGCGTAAAGAAAAGACTTCCAATCTCGATAAGCCCATCACTGAAGACCAGGCAGAACATTTTGTTGATTATTATACTTTCCCCAGCCAGGTAAGTATTTCCGCTATGGCCGGGAATAACTATACGGTCTCCTATGCCTCTAAGAAAACTACGCCCAATGTATTTCTTTTTGGGGCCGATGAAAATTACCTGGACCTGAATGGATTTACGCTGGATGCAGGACGCAACTTCAGCAACCAGGATGTTACCTCGGGCGCTAATGTTTGTTTGTTGGGATATGATGTAGCTGTAGCATTGTTCCGTCAAAGTATTTCTTTGGCAGTTAATAAGATCGTCCGTATCAATGACATGCCATACCGGGTATTGGGTGTGTTGGGTAGCCGCGGATCATCTTTTGGATTCAGCAGGGATAAGATCGTTATTGTGGGCTATAAAAATCTGAAACGCTATTTTGGCGCCGACAGGTATGTAATAGGTGTTATGACCCCGGATGTGAAACAGGTGGAAACTGCCATGGGCCAGGCAGAAGGTTTGTTCAGATCTATCAGGAAGTTGAACACCACGGAAGAAAGCAATTTTGTTTTGGAAAGAAGTAATAGCATAGCTGAGAAAGCCATCAGTGTTTTAGGCTACCTTACAGCAGCGGTTATTGTGATTGGCTTCATTACACTTATAGGTTCCGCCATTGGACTGATGAATATCATGCTGGTGTCGGTAGCTGAACGTACCAAGGAAGTGGGGCTGATCAAGGCCATTGGAGGAAAGAGCAAAGCGGTCCGGCAACAGTTTTTATTGGAATCAATTATAATAAGTGTGCTGGGAGCTTTATTTGGCATCATACTGGGAATATTAGTGGGCAATTTATTTTCAATGGTGCTGAATACTGGTTTTGTAGTTCCCTGGAAATGGGTACTTTACGGAGTAGTAATTTGTACAATAGTTGGGTTGCTTGCAGGATTATACCCTGCATTAAAAGCTGGAAAGCTCAACCCGATAGATGCTTTACGCTATGAATAAATAACATAAATTGGACAGTGTTCTTTATTTCTATTATTGAAACACATAACTTGCTACCTTTAAAAATTACGGACTCACTATAAAAACTGTTTGAAAAAAATGCAACTACGTAATTATTTATTGCATTTTTTCAGTAGAATTGTGACCTTGAATTTTAATACTGAAATTTTTTAAATTAAAAACTAAAAATTACGATCATGGCAGAGACAAGACCGACTGCAAGTGCAACATCAGTTAAGGCTACATCAGTACAACCTAAAAGAAGCGGTAATGCTATTTCATGGCTTGCACCCATTATTTGTGTTATAGCCGGTTATTGTATTTGGAGATTTTTAATGGGAGATCCAAACGGCTTTAATCAGCCAGGTCAGGGAGCTTTTTGGCCAGAGCACAAAGGACCAAAAGACGCCTTCCACAGGATCTATGAAGGTGGTATCATCGTTCCATTATTGATCGGTATGTTATTGATGGTTATTACTTTCTCTATCGAGCGTTTCTTAACGATCAGCAAGGCTTTAGGTAAAGGTTCTATTGCTGATTTCATCAGGAAAGTACAATATCATTTAGCTAACCGTAATGTAGATGCGGCTCTTGCAGAGTGCGACAAACAACGCGGATCTGTTGCCAACGTTATGAAGGCTGGTTTGCGTCGTTACAAAGAAATGATCAATGTTACAGAATTAGATACAGAACAAAAAGTGATCGCGATTCAAAAAGAAGTAGAAGAAGCAACTGCACTGGAATTGCCAATGCTGCAAAAAAATCTGGTGTTCCTTTCTACCATTACTTCCGTTGGTACCCTTATCGCCCTTTTAGGTACGGTAATCGGTATGATCCGTTCATTCTCCGCGCTTGGTGAAGAAGGTGGTGGTAATGCAGGTGCACTGGCAGTTGGTATCTCTGAGGCCTTGTATAATACAGCCCTTGGTATCGGTACTTCCGCTCTTGCCTTGATCATGTATAACGTGTTCACTACCAAGATCGATAGCATCACATATGGTATTGACGAGTCTGGTTTCACATTAACACAGTCTTTTGCTTCTTTATACAAATAAGGGCAACAGGGTTTATGGAATTTTGAAACAATTGAATCTCAATACAAAACTTTTTATTAAACATGCCAAGTGTTAAAATACCCAGGAAAAGCACAGCGACGGACATGACTCCCTTTGTGGATGTGGCATTCCTGATCCTGTCTTTCTTTATGTTGGCTACCAAATTCAAACCACCAGAACCAGTAGAGATCACTACGCCCAGGTCTGTTTCTTCAGATAAATTGAAAGAGCAGGATGCGCTTTTGATAGAGATGGATAAAAATGGCCGTGTGTACTTTACTGTTAATGTTCAGAAGAGCTCTGATGAAGGTTTGAAAAAGAACGTTATTGCAAACGTGAATAAAAGCCGCAACTTAGGTCTTACTGAATCTGAAATGAACAGCTTTGCTAAAAATACTACGGTGGGTGTTCCATTTAGTGGTTTAAAGTCTCTTCTGGCAATGTCCAATGAAGACCGCCTGAAAGTGAAGCAGCCAGGTATCCCTGTTACAGATACATTGAATAATGAACTGACAACTTGGATCGCCAACGCGGTTACCGTTTTCCAGGGTCATAAGTTGAACTATATGATCAAAGGTGATAACGCTGCCAAGTATCCTTCTTTCAAAGGTGTCATTGATGCATTGAGAAAGAATGAGATCAATAAGTACCAGCTGATCACAGATCCTGAAGGAGTACCACCAGGAACTGATCTGTACCAAATACAGGAAGCTAAAAGGAAATAATATTCACAATTTAAAAGATTAACTATGGCAGATATAGATGTAGCCGGTGGAGATAGTGGCCATAAAAAAGGCCCGGGGGTCAAAAAAGCCAAGAAGCTATCCACTCGCGTAGACATGACTCCAATGGTTGACCTGGGGTTCCTGCTCATTACGTTCTTCATTTTCACCACAACGATGAGTACGCCCACCACTATGGGACTGATCATGCCAAAGGATGAAAAAAATCCTAAGGATCTTACCGAAGTAAAAGAGTCGGGAGCACTGACTATTTTATTAGGAAAGAATGACCTGGTGTATTATTACATGGGTCAGATCAAGCCTGATGGTTCAAATTTCAAGTCCACAACGTTCAAGGAAGTGCGTAAGATCATACAGGATAAGAAAAAGGAAGTGATCGCTAATTATTATCCAAGTCCGCTGGATGAGAATATAAAGAACAGGGCCAGGGAAGCAGGTGATCCCAACTGGCAGAATGCCGCCAAGGATAAAGACTTTGTAGTAGTGATCAAGCCAAATGAAGATGCTACCTACAAAAACACGGTTGATATCCTGGACGAAATGACCATTAATGATGTAAAACGTTTTGCTATTGTTGACATATCAGAAGATGAGAACAAGCTTATCCATGCTACTGAACCTAAGTAGGGCGGATAATCAGCTCAATTTTTGTGGAAAATAAAGCAGGATCGCATCTAAATACAAACAATACTAATGGAAGCAAATAAAATATTAAGTGCCGATATACTGGACCTGGTGTTTGAAGGCCGCAATAAGGATTATGGCGCCTATGAGCTCAGGAAAAAGTATAACAAGCGGATAGTTACAGCCCTGGGTATTACTGCGGCTGTATTGATCCTCGCTATAGGGGCCTCCTTTTTATCAAAGGCCCTGGGTCCAAAAGACAGCGGCAAGGTAGAGGTAAGGGATGTTGTTATGGCTGAGATCAAACAGGAAGAAGAAAAGCCACCACCCCCGCCACCGCCACCGCCAAAAACACCACCCCCACCAAAAGTGGAGATGGCCAAGTTTACTCCTCCCGTTATTAAAAAAGACGAAGAGGTAAAACAGGAAGAGATACCGCCGGTAAAGGAAATGGAGGATAAAAAGATCGACGTTATCAACCAGGAAGGTGTAAAGGATGAAGGTATTGCCGCACCTCCTGTGGTGGATGAAGGTAAAGCTGTAGTTGCCGCACCTAAGGTGGAAGATGAGAACAAGGTATTTGAAAAAGTGGAGATCGAAGCCAGTGTGGATGTAAAGCAATGGAGAAGACACCTGGAAAGCCAGTTGCAGCGTTATATTGAAGATGCTGCCTCACAGGGTATGAACCCAGGCAATTATACCGTACAGGTTCGTTTCCTTGTAGAGAAAGATGGTAGCATCACCGATGTTAAAGCCCTTAATGATCCGGGTTACGGATTGGGTAAAGGTGCCGAAGACGTGGTGAAAAGAGGTCCAAGATGGTCTCCAGGTGAGCAGAACGGAAGAAAAGTACGTTCCTATCACACGCAGCCTATCACCTTCGTAGTTTCCGAGTAAAAATTTCAGTAATAAAATTTGCAGATCCCTTTACCACTGGTAAAGGGATTTTTGTTTTGATCCCCCTTACTTTTGATTATGAGTTTAAAACTTTCGGGTTGGAATGATACTATCGTAGCGTTGGCAACGCCACCGGGTATTGGTGCCATTGGTGTCATCCGTTTGAGTGGAGAAAGATCTATAGCCATTATCAATGCACTATTCCCATCCAAAGACCTTGATAAGCAGGCCAGCCATACCATTCATGTAGGATACCTGAAAAATGGTGACAAGATCCTGGATGAGGTGGTAGTGTCACTTTATAAAGGACCCAGATCGTATACAGGGGAAGATATTGTAGAGATCAGCTGTCATGGTTCTCCATACATTCACCAGCAGGTGATCGATGCCTGTATGGAGCAGGGCGCACGTTTGGCAAAGCCGGGTGAATTTACACAGAGGGCTTTTTTAAATGGAAAGCTAGATCTTACCCAGGCCGAAGCCGTGGCTGACCTGATTGCCAGCAATACACAGGCATCTCATAAAACAGCCCTTAATAACATCAGGGGAGGCTTTTCCCAGGCCTTAAAGGATTTGCGGGAGCAACTCATTCAGTTTTCAGCACTTATCGAATTAGAGCTTGATTTTTCCCAGGAAGATGTAGAATTTGTTGACAGGTCTAAATTGCTGGAACTGGTAAGCAATGCAAAAGAACATACCGGCAGGTTGATGCAGTCCTTTCAATTGGGCAACGTCATAAAGAATGGTGTCAGCGTAGCTATTATAGGAAAACCTAATGCAGGTAAATCCACCTTGTTAAATGCTTTGTTGAATGAGGACAGGGCTATCGTTAGCGAGATACCTGGTACCACACGTGATACCATTGAAGAGGTGCTGAATATAGACGGTATACTTTTTCGCCTGATCGATACCGCCGGTATCCGTAATCATTCAGAGGACCTGATAGAAACAGTAGGTATAGAAAAGAGCCTGCAGAAAAGAAAACAGGCCGATGTTGTATTGTACCTGTTTGATGTGAATGAAGAATTGCCGGAAGAACTTTCAGAAACTATAGCGGAATTGAACAGGGAGGAAATCCATTTCCTGTTGGTAGGCAATAAGGTGGACCTGGTTGATGAACCATCTGCACGGGAGAAGTTTACCTACACCAGTGGTGTCATTTTTATTTCTGCAAAAAGTGGATTGCACCTCGAAGTATTAAAAGAAAGAATGGTTGACCTGGTCTTTCAAAAAGATGTCACCAATGAAAGTGTGATTGTTACCAACGCACGCCATTTCCATGCCCTCAATGAAGTGCATGCAGCGTTGAACGATGTTATTGAAGGATTGCACAATAAAATACCCGGAGACTTATTAGCACTTGATATTCGCAGGTGTCTTCAATATCTGGGTGAGATCACAGGTGAGATAACAAATGAAGATCAACTGGATTATATTTTTAGTAAGTTCTGTATTGGAAAGTAACTTACTTTTCTTTTTCTGTCAAATGATTGTCCAGCAACACTTTCAGAAAAATATCTTTCATATTTTGTTGCCAAACCGTAAAATAACCTCCCTGCCTGGGATGGTACCGATTACATTCAGCAATTAGCTGAAACTGTAAAGACCACCGATGATCCATTATGGCTCATGTGCTTCCGTAAATGGATTGTTGCTTTAGCTGCTGGACTGCTGATTGATAAAGTGGTAAACCAAACAGTGATTGTATTTAGTGGCAAACAGGGTGTGGGTAAAACAACATGGATACTGAACCTGGTACCACCACCACTAAGGGAATATTCCTTTTCCGGTACCATTAATCCGGGCAACAAAGACACTTTGATACAGCTTTCAGAATGTATGTTGATCAACCTGGATGAACTGGAGAACCTGAACCGGTCTGAATTGGGTACCATGAAGGAGATCATCACCAAAGCCAGTATTCGTATTCGCCGTCCTTACGGCTACAGCACAGAAACTTTACCACGGAGGGCAACATTTGCAGGTTCCGTTAACAACAAAGAGTTCCTTAGCGATACCACAGGCTCCCGCAGGTTTCTTTGTTTTGAAGTGACAGCTATTGACTACCAGCACAGCATTCCTTTGGACGGGGTCTATGCACAGGCAAAACACCTCTTGGATAATGGCTTTAAGTACTGGTTCGATCAGGCTGAGATTGAAGCCATCAACAAAAACAATGAGCAGTATCGTTCAATGTCCGTGGAAGAAGAACTTTTGCTTACCTGGTTTGAGCCCTGCACTGCTGAAGAAGGTGACCTGTACCTGTCAACTACAGAACTGGCAGCCTGGTTTACAGAGAAAGTGAAGATGAATGTTACCGATGCTACCAAGCAAAAGCTGGGTAAGGCTCTACGGGCACATAAGTTCCAGCGCATCAAAAGGCAGGACCGGTACGTATATGCCTTGAAACAGAAAGATGAAGAACTGATAGGCTACCAAACCCGCTTCAAACAAAAGAATGACATGTTTGAATTTGAAGGGTAAGCAGGGTAACATTTACCTTCCATTTAGTAAAGCCTGGATGCAAATAATGTATTCAGGCTTTTTTATGCACACTCTTACCTTCCTTACCCTTTAATTTCTTGTTTTTGATTGTTCTTGTTTACATTTGACCTAATCTGACAAGTCAATGATGAACAATTCTCAAAGCTTTGGTAACAAACTCCGTGAATTGCGGGAAACACAGGGCTTGCTCTTGAGGCAGGTGGCTGCAACACTCGAAGTGGACACTGCGTTTTTGAGTAAGGTGGAAAGAGATGAAAAACAACTAAGGCAGGAGCATATTATTAAGCTGGCGGCGTTGTTTGGTGTAAAAGAAGATGATCTTCATACGCATTGGTTGTCGGATAAAATACTGGACCTGGTGAAGAATGAAACAACGGCTGAACAGAGCCTTAAACTAACGCTTAAACGATTAAAGAATTAATGGCTAAGAAAAAGATATCCCTCAAATACCTGGAAACATTTCTTGAGAACACTTGTGAAGACCTCCGTGGTAACATGGATGCCTCGGAGTTTAAGGAATACATCATCGCCATGCTTTTCCTTAAAAGGGTGAATGACCAGTTTGATGTGGAACGGGAACACCGATCAGATGATCTTGCAAAGAGATACCAATTAGGGGAGCCTGAAATAGAAATTGCTTTGGAAGAAAACACCAAAGTGTACAGTTACTTCATTCCAAAGGAAGCCAGGTGGGAAAACATCCGATACCTGCAGGAAGAAATTGGCGACAAATTGAATGTTGCCCTGTGGGCAATTGAAGATCACAACTTGGATAAACTGGACGGTGTTCTTAAAGCCATCAACTTCAACAGGAGTATAGGTAAGAATAACAAGCGTATCACCGATGAAGACCTTCGGGAACTGATCAGGAACTTTAACCGCATCAGTTTACGGGATGAAAACCTGGAGTTTCCTGACCTGATGGGTGCGGCTTATGAAATCCTAATAAAATACTTTGCCGATAGTGCAGGCAAAAAAGGCGGCGAGTTTTACACGCCAAACGAAGTGGTAAAACTGTTGGTAAACATCCTGGAGCCTGCTGTGGATGCGGAGATTTATGATCCAACGGTGGGTAGTGGCGGCATGCTGATAGAAAGCAAAAAATATGTAGAAAGCCGTTACGGTACGGCGAGAAGGCTTTCATTATTTGGTCAGGAGAAGAACGGTACTACCTGGAGCCTTTGTAAAATGAACATGTTGTTCCATGGCATTTACAATGCTGACATTACCAATGCTGATACCCTGAATGATCCTGAGCACAAAGAAAACGGTGAGCTCAAACCTTTTGATATCGTTATTGCCAATCCGCCGTTCTCTCAAAACTATAATTGGGATGACCTAAAATATAAAGAGCGTTTCCATTACCGCATGCCCACCAAGGGCAAAGCAGACTTTATGTTTGTGCAGCACATGGTGGCAGTGCTAAAGAACAATGGACGTATGGCGGTTATCATGCCGCATGGTGTGTTGTTCCGTGGTGGCGAAGAGAGAAATCTGCGAAAATGGTTGATTGATCGTGGCTACCTGGAAGCCGTTGTCAGTTTACCACCTGCATTATTCTACGGTACCGGTATTGGTGCAGCCGTATTGGTCATTAACAAAGCCGGTGCTCACGAAAGAGAGCAGGTGCTCTTTATTAATGCCGACAGGGAGTACAAAGAAGGGAAAGTACAAAACAAGTTGCGTCCTGAGGATATTGAAAAGATTTCTTTCGTTTACCGCAACAAAAAAGAACTGCCTAAATACAGCAGGCTTATTGGTAAAGCGGAACTGGAAGAACAGGAGTACAACCTGAATATTCGCCGGTATGTTGACAATGCCCCGCCTGCTGAACCACATGATGTGCATGCACATTTACATGGTGGCATCCCTATGAGTGAAATTGAAAGCCTGCAAACTACTTTCAATTGTTATCCGGGTATCGAGAAGAAGTTGTTCGAAGGACTGAAGCCGGGATATGCAAAGTTCCTGAACGATATAAAGACGAAAGAAAACATCAAAACCATTTTGCGGGATAGTGTTGAAGTGAAGGAGACGATGGACCGTTATACTGGTTTGTTAAATGCGTGGTGGCAGCAGATACTACCAAGAGTAGAAGGACTGCCCGACACCAAAAACATTTTTGAACTCAATAAAGACTTCTCCGTAACATTTGCTGAAGCCATTGGTGCCGTACAGCAAGACAGGCAATCTGTTTTGGATCCTTACCAAAGCCGTGGTGCTTTTGCTGCTTACTGGAATGAATTGAATACTGATTTAAAAAGCGTAGCCGCCAGTGGGTGGAATGCAGAGCTGATACCCGACGATGAAATACTGGAAAGCCAGTTCCCCGAAGTATTGCAGGAGCTTAGAGAAAATGAAGCCCGCCGGGATGAAATAGAAGCCTTGTTTAAGGAAGTAAACGAACTGGAAGAAGGCGTGTGGAATGAAGAAGAGTATGAGGTATTTCCTTCCGATGAATTAAAGGAAGTCCAGAATATCATCAGCGAGACCAAAGCTCAATTGACCGAACACACCAGGGAAATGAAGAACCTGGACAAAAGGTATAATGCTGCTGTAAAGATCATTTTGAAAGATTACTCCCGTGCAGAACAGAAGGAGAAAAAAGCCGCTTTTGAAAAACGGGAGAAAGGTGCCCATCCTGAACTGGATGAATTGCTGGAATTAAGAGCCCAATCTCTTTACCATGTGTACGAACTAACGGAGAAGTTTGAAGCGGAATACAAGCGGATAAAAAAACACATGGACCTTGCCGCCGAGCTGAAAGCCTGCAAGAAAATAATCAGCGATATACGAAAGCGTAAAGAAGTATTGGTGGACCAGGCAAGGGCATTGATAAAACCCGAAGAAGCCAAACGGCTGATTGTTGCCAGGTGGCACAGAACCTTGCATGCAACAGTAAACGATTACCTGCAGGCACATTTACGAAACCTGCAACATGCAGTGGAAAATCTATGGGACAAGTATACAGTTGCTCTGACTTCAATCGTGAATGACAGGAAAAAGGAAACAGAGTTGTTGGATACTTATTTAGTTGAATTGGGATATGTATAAAAAGGTAAAAGAAATCGCAGACATATATTACGGAAGGGATTACAAGAAAAACCCTAAAGGGGAAGGCATACCAATATATGGAACTGGAGGTTTAATGGGCTATACAAGTATTCCATTAAATATAGGACCTGCTATATTATCTGGAAGGAAAGGTTCTATAAACAACCCGCAATATATTGAAGGCGAGTTTTGGAATGTTGATACTATTTTTTGCATTAAGCCGAAACATGGGTATCATGCCAAATGGCTTTATTACAATTTTCTTAATAGTGATTTAAGCGCTTTGAATGAGGCAACTGGAGTTCCGAGTGTTACTTCTAAATCTCTTTATAATCTTCGCTTCAAATATTTTGAATATCCGCAGCAAAGCAAGATTGCTGAGGTAATCAGCCAGATAGATAATGTTATAGAAAAAACCCAGCAAGCCATTGCAAAATACAAATGCATTAAGCAAGGCATGCTGCACGATTTGTTTACCCGTGGCATTGGTGCAGATGGCAAACTTCGTCCAACAGTGCAACAAGCACCTGAGTTGTACAAGCCTTCCGCTTTGGGCATGATACCGAAGGAATGGGAAGTAAATGAACTGCAGCACTATTTGAGTTATATTTCTTACGGGTTTACCAATCCAATGCCAACTACAGAAGATGGTCCTTTCATGGTGACGGCTGCTAACATTAATGATGGAATAATCCAACTAACTACTTGCCGTAGAACTTCACAAAAGGCGTTTGATACACTTCTGACAAACAAAAGCAAACCGATTTATAACGATATTCTGCTTACTAAGGATGGAACGTTAGGTAGACTGGCGATTGTTGAAACAAATAATATTTGCATCAATCAATCGGTTGCAGTCCTAAGACCAAAAAGCAATGTAAATCCGTATTACCTTAAAACGCTTTTGGAGACTAGAGATTATCAGAAGAAGATGCTTGATGATGCAGGAGGTTCAACGATCAAGCATATCTATATTACTGTTGTAGATAAGATGCTTATTGGTGTGCCAATTGACCTAGAAGAACAGTCTTTGATATTTCAGATGGTTATAAATATTGAAAAAGCGATGCAACAAGAAGAAGAATATCTGGGTAAGTTGATGTCCTTGAAGCAAGGCTTAATGGCTGATTTATTAACCGGTAAAAAAGAAGTAATAATCAATGAGGAGTTGGTGAGTGAGAAGGCAATGATGGTATAAAAAAGTTACAATGCCCCTAACTGCAATGCAATTGTTTGCTCAATTCAATGTTCCCTATGCAGGTACTGCACCATGGGGCACTCGCTTTGCAGAACCACGCCAGGGTATCTACATCGTTTCCACGTCATCTGATCCTGCACTTAATTCCGGCATCCTGCCTGCATGCACCATTTCGCAAACAGCGTTTACAACCTGGCTAACACATGCACCCGCTATGCAGGTGAATAAGTTGCCGGCAACTTTCATAATGGTGCAGGCAGCGCTAAATCGTTACTGGCATGCCACAGAAAGCATTTTATACATCGGTAAAGCAGATCAGCCCATAGCTGCCAGGGTAAACAATTTCTACAGGCACCAGTTGGGAAAAGATAGTCCCCATGGTGGTGGTCAGTGGATAAAAGCATTAAGCAACCTGCCACAGCTTTTTGTGCATTATGCTGTGTGTACAAATGCCCCTTTCATAGAATTCCAGATGCTGAAGTTTTTTGCTGAACACACTTCAGGTCTTCCGTTTCATTCCATAGCACAACCAGGCAATCACATTCCTTTTGCCAACAGGGAAATAAAGCACGAAGGTTATTGCTGCAGAAAGAAACATGGATTTACAAAAGCATGTTCAGCATAGAAGTTAAACCAAACTAACATGAAAGTTTTTGAACAGGAACTGAATATTGAACTACTAATACAATACGCTGAGCAGGAAAAGCTTTGGCTGCCTGAGTTTCAACGTCCGTTTGTGTGGGATAAAACGCAGATACGTTTATTAATTGATAGTCTTTATCACAATTACACCATCAGTAGCATTCTGTTGTGGGAAGGTGGGGATGAGTTGGCAAGAAGGAGAGTTGGAGGAAGCATAAAGGAAATCAAAGTACCGGAGGACAAACCTGAAACGGTTATCTACTTATTGGATGGTCAGCAACGTACCACAGCTCTAACCTTGGCTTTTACTAATAAGGCAATATACCATGGTAGTAATATCAAAAAAAAAGAATTATTAAATATTTATTGGGATAGTGAATATAAAGGAGATGATCCTGAATTAAGATGGGTGTTAGATGATGAACAAATTTTTTCACCTGATGATGCCGAAGAGCACATCTATTTAAGAGACCTTACTCAGGAAGAAATCTTTCAGAAGTTCGGGGTTCGGTTTGTAAAGCTGAAACATGCCTACAACTGGAAAGACAATTCAACTGCTGTATTGCCTCAGATGAACAACGACCCGGCTTTGTTTGTGCAATACATGAACAAGATCAATGATCTTCAAAAGAATATTCTCAACCGGAAAGTGTACGACATTGAACAACAAGGCTCCTTAGAGCAAGTGCTGGAGGTGTTTGAGCGGATTAATACAAGGAATACCAAGTTGAGCATCTTCGATATAATGGTTGCAAAAACTTATCGAAAAATTGGAGACCGGTACTTTGACCTACGCAGCTATTTATCACTAATTAATTATGAAGGTTCTGTAAAACAAGATTATTTCCAAAATCTGGATGACATTGATCTTAATGGTGTGGGGTTGAAGGTGGAAGAGGGAGATATGTTATTCCTGGTAATGATTATGCTGAAGAAGGAATTCAGGGCTTCCGGAATTTTAAAAATCAAAACAGATGAACTGATTACAAATACAAAACCTTTACACGATAAATTCAACTACTTGCTTGGTTTGTTGAGGCAACAGTTTTTAATTGAGAAGGAAGAGTTCTTTAAATACCAGCCCATCATGAAATTTTTAGCGGCAGCGGTAGTCCACTTCCCGAAAATCAATTTACAGGAGCAAGAATTTTTAAAAAGGTGGTTTTGGAACACGTTATTAAAAAACCGTTATCCGGGTGCTCAAAACGAAAGAATTGCCAAGGACTTTAAATACATACAGGAACACACATTGCCTGAAGCTTTGGAGAAGATGGTACTGGAAAATACCCGTGACTTTTCTTACATAGAAAGAGCAAAGGCAGATGAACCGGCTTACTTTGAAGCCTATTACAGTAATAAGACACAGCAATTGTATAGAAGCATGGTCTTGTTATTAAAGTCTCGTGGTGTAAAAGATTTTTATAGTGGTTTAGAGCCTGTGAAATCCGGGACATCTGCTCATTTCCTGGAGGAGCATCATATATTTCCTAAGAACTCTAAAGTTGGAAAAGACATACAGGTAAAGTATGAAAACCATCGTTATAACGACATCATCAACAATATTGCTAATATCGCCTTGCTTACGAAAGAGACCAATAATGCAAGGATAAAGGCTAAAAATCCCTCACAATACATATTACAGTTCGAGAAAGAATACAGTGATGCTGGCAAGCAGCAAGAGTTCATTGCTATAATGCAAACGCAGTTCATTACAGCGGCAATGATTGACTTATTGAAAGCAGATGACTTTGAAGGCTTTTTAAAAGCAAGAACCGACGAGATTTTGAAGGAGATCAACAAGCTGTGTGATATAAAAATTCTTCAACCAAATTCTGCAACTCCATAATAATGTCACTACCCGTAAACATAGAAGATCTTTTAGCCGGTACCATTGTGGAAGGCGAACGAATGGAGTTCAAACAAGGTTGGAACCCTGGACCCATCATGCGTACCGTTTGTGCATTTGCCAACGACTTTGAGAACCTGGGCAGTGGCTATGTAATTGTTGGTGTGGAGGAAGTAGATGGAAAGCCAAAACGACCGGTACTTGGGTTCAATCCTGACCAGTTTGAAAAGGTGCAAAAGGAAATGGTGGGCTATGCCAATGTAATGAAGCCGCCATACTTCCCCAGACTATTCCTGGAGCCGGTAGATGGAAAGCATGTGCTGGTAATTTGGGTACCAGCCGGCAGCAATCGTCCTTACGAGGTGCCTAGAGAAGTGGGTGCAAAAGATAAAGAGTATGCTTATTACATCCGGCAGTACTCAAGTTCTGTAATGGCTAACCGGGAACAGAAACAGGAGCTTATTAACCTCACTGCCAATATTCCATACGATGACAGGGTGAACCACCACGCCACTATAGATGACATTGACTTTCTGAAAGTGCGGTCCTTTTTAAAAGAAGTGAAGAGCCGTTTATACGAAGAGAGTGCAGCCATGGCACCTGCTGAAGTTTACAGGCAACTGAACCTCGTGGAAGGAGCAAACGAACACTTATTTCCAAAGCATGTTGCCTTGCTCATGTTTGGGCAGGACACACAAAAGTTTTTCCCTTATGCAAGAATTGAGGTAGTGGAATTTCCTGATGGTTTAGATAAACCCTTCATTGAAAGACCTCCCTACACCGGTCCCATTCAGCAACAGCTTCGCAGTGTTTTAGATTATTTAAAGAGTAACGTTATACAGGAAAAAGTAGTAAAGGTTTCGGGTCAGGCAGAAGCCGACAGGGTGTACAACTATCCTTATGAAGTATTAGAAGAAGCTTTAGCCAATGCTGTTTACCACCGTAATTATGAACTAACCGAACCCATTGAAGTTAGAATTCATATTGATAAAATTGAGATCATCAGCTATGGTGGTCCGGATCCATCTATCCGGATTGCTGATTTCAGCAAGGGTATAATAAGAGCCCGGCGGTACCGGAACCGGCGAATAGGTGAGTTCTTAAAGGAGCTTCGGCTAACCGAAGGCAGAGGTACCGGCATCCCCACTATAAAAGCCCGGTTGGATGAAAATGGCTCTCCGGCTCCTTCCTTTGACACAGACGGAGAAGATCGCCGGTACTTTCTGATAGAAATACCGGTTCATCCTGCCTTTCTTAGACTAAGTAGAGACCAAGTAGAGACCAAGCTGGAGGAACTAAAATCGGATGGTTTTCAGGCACTTGCGGCTTTTGTAAATAAGCTTGAAGATGGCGAATGGGACCAAGTGAGAGACCAAGTCGGGACCATGTTAGGGACCATGTTGCCGGCAAACTCCCTAAAGGCGATAGCTATACTGGAGGATGAGAAGAAAAGAGAGGAAATCCTGTCGGCAATTGGGCTTACGAACAAATCCACAAATTTCAAGAAATACGTTCAACCGCTTATGGAAGCAGGCTGGATAGAAATGACCATTCCGGATAAACCTAAAAGTGCTCTTCAAAAGTACCGGCTCACCAGGCAGGGGCATAAAATAAAATCAATTCTCCATGGCTAAATACGTTAATGTAGAAAAACCATTCTTAGATAAGCTGAGACAATTAGACTGGCAGGTAATTGACCAGGGGCAGGGCATTCCACAGGATGCTTCAAAAAGCCTTCGGTCAAACTTCAAAGAAGTAACCCTGGAGCAGGAATTCAAGAAAGCAATAAAGAAAATCAACGTTACTGCTGATGGCAGGGAATGGTTAACCGCTAACCAACTGGACCAGGTATATCGTGAAGTAATATCAACTACAGCAAAGGATCTTTTAGAAACAAATAAGACCATCTACAGGCTACTGGTGAAAGGGACACGGATGGAAAGAAATGAACTGACAGGGGAGGATAATCCAATGGTTCGGCTGGTGGATTTCAAAAATTGGAAAGCGAATAGTTTTATAGCGATTAATCAATTTCGATTACTTACACCCGGTGGTCCAAGGGAAGGTATTATCCCTGACATAGTATGTTTTGTAAATGGTTTACCATGGATCGTTATTGAATGTAAATATTTAGAAGTTGCCGAGCCTTTAAGTGAAGCTTTTATTCAGGTGGGCAGATACGCAAACACAAGAGACGACGATTATGGTATTAAAGAAGGCGAAGAACGACTGTTTCATTTCAATGCCTTTAGTGTTATTACCCATGGCAAAGAGGCGAGGTTTGGTACCATCAGTGCCGATTTTGATTACTATTTTAACTGGGTGGATATTTTTCCCGAAGAATACCTAACGTTTCCGGTAAAGCCAAATGAAGAAAGACAGGAAGTGCTGATCCATGGTATGTTCAATAAAGAAATATTATTGGACGTAATGAAGCATTTCACATTGTTCATGGAAATAAAAAAAGGTGTTGAGGTAAAAGCAATTTGCAGGTATCAGCAATACAGGGCGGTAGGTAAAATAATAAAGAGCCTACGACAAGGTACAACAGGCAAAGACAGAAGTGGGGTTGTATGGCACACCCAGGGTTCAGGAAAAAGTTTGACGATGGTCTTTTTAATCAGGAAGCTGAGAAGCTGCGATGACTTAAAAGACTTCAAAGTGATCATGGTTGTTGACAGGACAGATTTGGAAGATCAATTATCGGAAACTGCAGCCTTAACTGGTGAGCCGGTGCGAATAATAGATAAACGAAGAGACTTAGTGGAGCTATCTGATAATACCGGCGATTTAAACATGGTAATGATCCATAAGTTCCTGGACGAAAACAATGTGTCTGCACAGTCATTAATAGATGCCGGTGTGGTACCTAAGTTTAAACCTTTCGATGTAGTAAATGATAGTGACCGTGTACTAATATTAATTGATGAAGCACATAGAACACAAGGTGGGGACATGGGTGATAATTTGTTCGTTGCTTTCAAAAATGCAACAAGGATAGGCTTTACTGGAACGCCATTACTCACTGAACGGCATGAGGTAAAAACACATGAGCGTTTTGGTCCTTTTATTGATTTTTACAAGATGGATAGCGCTGTAAAGGACAGGGCTACAGTAGAAATTGTTTATATCGGCAAAACTGCCAAAGTTAATCTCCAGGACAAAGAGGTATTTGATGCCACGTTTGAAGATGTATTTAGGCAAAGAACAGAAGAAGAAAAGCTGGAGATACAAAGAAGATACGGAACCTTCTTGGCATACCTTGAAAGTAAAGACAGGGTTGCTAAAATAGCCACTGACATTATTGATCATTACAGCAAAGAGATTTTACCAAATGGCTTCAAGGCACAAGTAGTTGCATCTTCTATTATCGCCGCAGTGCGTTATAAATATGAGTTGGAAGAAGCGATAAAAAAGAAACTGGAACAGTTGCAAGCCTTACCTGAAAACGAGCAGGATAAGGATTTAATTGAACAACTGCAGTTTCTTAAAGTTGCATCTGTTGTAACAAAGATGGATAATAATGAACCGGGCTATATCAGTAAAGCGAGGAGAGAAGCAATTGAATTTGGTGCAATTGACAACTTCAAAAAAGATTTTGACCTCACGAAAGAAGAAGGACAATATAAAAAGCCTGAAACGGGCTATGGAATTTTATGTGTTTGTGATAGATTGATTACCGGTTTTGATGCTCCTGTAGAGCAGGTGATGTATTTGGATAAAAACCTTAGAGAACACGATCTTTTACAGGCAATTGCAAGAGTGAACAGAACAAAGAAGGGTAAGAAGCATGGAATAGTGGTGGACTATTTCGGTATCACAAAAAACCTGAAAGAGGCTCTGGCTATCTATACAGAGAAGGATGAAGAGAAATTACAGGACTTTTTAACTTTCTTTCGGGATATCAATAAAGAAATACCAGTTCTGGAAGCGAGGTATAAGCGACTGATTGATTTATTTAAAGATTATGGTATCGTAGAGATTGAAGATTTTGTAAACCAAAGAATGACTGATGATGCCAAAGAGTTTGAAGTTGCTGAAAGGTGCATAGAGCAGGCAGAAGATGTGAAGTTTAGAGCAGAATTTGATACCTATTTGAAAAGCTTTTTTGACAGCCTTGATCTTCTTTTCAATGTGCATGAAGTGCAGGCAAATTACTGGGTTCCGGCAAAAAGGTTTGGCTATCTGATATGGCGTATCCGAAACAGGTATAAGGATGATACTTTGGATTTAAAATGGGCGAGCGAAAAGGTGCGGAAACTTATTGACAAGCACCTGCAATCAATTGGCATAACAGAAGTTATTTCCCAGATATCAATTCTGTCCGACGAATTTCCTAAGAAGGTTGACGAGTTAAACCGGACACCAAAGTCAAAGGCTTCAGAAATGGAGCATGCTATTCGCTGGCATATTAAAGTAAACTTAGACAAGGATCCCGGATTGTATACCAGGATGAAGGACAGGTTAGAAAGTATTTTAAAACAGCATGAAGGAAATTGGGAAGCTCAAATAAATGAGTTTGAAAATCTGAGAACTGAGATGGCTCAGGGAAGAAACGACAATGCCTCAGACATACCTGTCAAGGAAGCACCTTTCTTTGATATCATAGCTGGTGCTGCAGAAGCTAATTGGGAAGATGCAAACGACCGGGATGCATTGAAGAAACTCACATCGGATATCGTAAACGTCATTTGCGAAGCAATTGAAATAAATAACTTCTGGGACAAACCATCTGATGTAAAACAGGTAACGGGGGTAATTGAGGATGAAATAAATTACTCAAGGATAAAAGGACTGAAAGGTAAACACGAAATGCTTGCAGCGGAGTTAATGAAGCTTGCACGTAAAAGAGAGATTGATTTAAAACGTGGATATTAATGAAGATTGGAGACTTAGATATTGAAGTTAAAAGGTCTTCGAGAAGAAAGACGTTAAGCATCTTCGTTGAGAGGGATGGATCGGTCACAGTCTTAGCCCCGGAAACCATTAGCGATGCAAGAATTGAAGAAGCGGTTTTATCTAAAGATTATTTGCTGTACAAAAAGTTAGCGAAGTGGAAGGAGTTAAATAAAGGAAAGGTTGAAAGGTCATACGTTAATGGTCAATCATTCTTATACCTTGGAAGGAATTACCGTTTGAATATTGTGGAGGACCAGGCGGAGCCCCTGATGCTTAAAAATGGATATTTGAACATTAGAAGAAAAGATCTGGCTAACGCTGATAAACATTTTATACAACTCTACAAAGAGAAAGGCTTACCTAAAGTGCAGGAAAGACTAAAATTGTATCAGAAGAAACTAAAAGTTCAGCCAAAGTCAGTTAAGATACAGGAGTTAAAGAACAGATGGGCATCATGTACAATAGGAGGTAGTATAAACTTACATTGGAAGGCAATTATGGCTCCGGTAGCTGTGTTGGATTATATCATCGTACATGAATTAGTGCATCTGATACATCCAAATCATTCACCTGAATTTTGGAATGAATTGGATAAAGTAATGCCTGACTACCGGGTGCATGAAGCCTGGCTAAAAAGTTATGGTGTGAAAATGACCTTATAGGCTGCAGCCTCCGGTAGCTAAGCCAACTCACAAAACCTTGATATTAGCCACCTACGGCTTCCCACAGCAAGAGCCATTTCGTTCCTTATGGCACTTGCTTTTTGCCAACGCTTCTTTTCAGCTTCAGAATAAATCCAGGCATTAGGATTTCTCACATCAACGATGCCCACGCTGCAAGGTAAAGCGGTGTTCCTCATGCCTATTCGGCAAAGCAGATGCGCCAAACCAGTGCAGCAGCAGCAATACGTCTGTTTAAAGCACTTTTATGGTATTGCTGCACCTACACTGCCCTACGGGTGCTTCGCTACGCTTCGCAGTTTGTCACACTGCTTGTAGCTCATACGGCATTCGTCACGGCAGCTCCTGTGTCCTTCATGCCACCTTATTCATTTCGTCCTTTGTTCCGCTCCATTACACCACGTTCGTAGCCCGACCATTTGCTGCAAGGAATGGCACACTACCTTGACCACAAAACCTAAACACAAGTGATGCACATACCTTTTCGCAAGCCACGCTACAATACTCACTGGGTTCCATTCCACTCCACTACGTCCTACATTCATTTCGGTCGCATTAAGTCCACCCGCTGCCAATAATTTTGCTCGCCTTGCGTACCACCGTCTGCGTTACGGGGCTGCACTGACACAAACCTTTGCTCATGCACTGACCCACACACAAAGCCTTGAAGTGCATGTCACGTTCCGCCCCTTCACTGTGCGTCCATCGTTCCCTTCGGTCACTTTACTGTCCGCCCCAGCCGGTGGTGCTCGCAGCCACCTCCGTTCGTACCTCTCTCCGGTGTCTTTGACGGCTCGCTACGCTGCCACGCTACAGCCCCTGTTACTCCCAGGGGCGGCTAACCCTTCTTTTTGCCGCAGGCGCTTTTACCTTTGCCCTCCACAATCGCAAGTATGAACGAAATTAAAATTCAACTCTTGTATGGTTCCGAGTTCTGGAATAAGTTGAGAGAGTTATGTACAAATGCAAAGTCTCGTGCAATTTTTGCATCTGCTTATATCAAACTTGCAACAGTAAATGAGTATAGAAACCTCCTGCAATCTACTGTTACTCATTACTTAATTTGCAGGGATGATAACAACAGCAGGGATTTTCCCGCTACCAAACTCATTAAAGTCAATTCAAGATATTTTCATGGGAAAATTTACTTAATTGACAATGTGGTCATTATAGGTTCTCAAAACTTAAATAATGCGAACAAAGAAGGAGAATTTAATGTGATGTTTGAGCTAACGAATGATGATGCTTCTACGATGTTTTATCAATCACTCATTAAAATTATTGAAGATGATCCTATATCGGCAGAACCAGTTAATCCAGACTTTCTTGGATTATATGACGTAAAAAGTCAATGTCCTTTTTGTTCAAATGAGTTTTCTGACCCAGGCGACATTCACACTTGCCCAGGCTATGGTGGTGGTAGTGGTTTTGTATCAGATTACGATTGCGAAGGTTATGGCGGCGAAGGAGCATGTCAATGGTGTTTTACAGAAAATAGGGAACCTATTCCCGAAGCATTAGTTTGTGACGATAGTGGTTGTGGTTTTGGTATCAATACTGTTGATTATACTCTTATGTACCACGCAATTAACCCACCCGAAGGTGAAAAGAAAAGGAAAGCACTTGAGTTTTTACGGCTATTCAATTTTATACATCGTTCATTAAGGTCGGATACGGTGGCTTTCTTCAAATCTATCGGCTTGCTTGGTCGAGTATACAAAACGTCGCTAGTAAGGGATAGTATTTCTGTTTATTTGTCTTGATGTAATCCTAATTCTGTTCAATAAAAAAAGTGCAGCAAGTTAGGCGGCTACCACAGTCCCTAACTATGCCTGCAAAGAAATTCCGCCATAAACACAAAACCTACCGCACAAAGCCTTCTTTTATTGCGTTGCTTCTTTGCAGCCAGCCTCACCGCCTGATGTAGATGCTTTCTTTTTTTCTCTTTTTTCTTTTAAAAATTAAACTTTTTAATGAGATGAAGAATGCAAATCACTACTTCGGAAGCAACATGGGTTCAGAAAACTTTTACCGCCACAAGCTTACTAAAATCTTATACACCGACGGAGTAAAAGAAATGGCTGAAGGCTGCGGAGCTTATTGGTTGATTGATCTGATCATCAGCCACCAAACCAATAAAGCAGTAAGGGTAGAACCTTTTCAGGTGTGGGATCTGAATAGAGTTGAAGATGACCGGTTCAAAATTGTTTGCAACGATGGAAATGGTAAAGACATCACAAGTCAGGAAATTTAGTTCAGCGATTTCCCCTATGATCTTGCTACCATCTGGTTGGTTGATGGCTGCCTGATGCTGCCGAAAGAATACTAAACAAGGAAAGCAGTCAGAAAATGGCTGCTTTTACATTCTACCACACTCGGTAAACAATACAACTTTTGCCTGATGTGTTTTTTATGCAGCAAAGTTAGCTCCGGCAGCTTACCGCACTTACCCGACAAAAAGAAACCAAAAGACTACGGCATAAACACAAGACCCTTCACACAGAGCCATCTTTTATTCCGTTTCCTTTTGGTTCTTTTAATGCCTTCGCTGAGAGATGCATATAAAAAATCACATTATGCAAAAGCAGCTTCGTATCATCACCAGTCGTCATTTGGCAGTTTGTTCATTCAGCAGTTCTACATTCCCGGTGCCTTGCGTTCTTCCGTATGTTTTCGGTAGGCACTTCGGCAGGCGTCCAGTTTATTACCGGTATTCAGGTACTCGTGTTTTTCACATGGGGTCCAGTGGTTGGTTCATCCACTGTTTTCCGTCTGGTCGTCGTCAGCTTGCAGCATTGCCCTTTTAGGGCTTTGCTGTTTTATCCTGACTGACCTTCATCCGCAACATGACTGCTACCTAAAAGCTACATGATTGCACATTAAGACAAAAACAGTGCTATTCACCTTCAACTGTAGCCTGACTGACTGCACCGATAACACCACCTGCAACAGCGAGATAACCTGCAACTGTTATTACAGCAGCTGGTAATGAAACAGGTGCAGTTAAGATTGCAGTGGATACAGCAGTGATGATTAGACCAATGTTTCTAAGCTTTTTGAAAAAGCCTGGTGTTGGTGCAGACAATCTTTCTTGCAATGATAATTTTTGGTTACTCATAGGACTTGTTTTTATTGGTTAAAAGTTCAATTACATCCATTCTCTTTTCCAGGTAAGCTACTCGCTGGTTCAGCAGATCATGACTGCTTTTAAATTCTGTTTTTATTAGTTGGGTAGTTGTCTTTACTTCAATGATGTCTTTTTCCATTTTGCGGAAGTCGCTATGGAGTTGCCGAATAAAGTAAGCAACCACAGACAGCAGAAGGCTGATGACGGTACCGAAGACAATATTTATTTCATTCATTGCTTCCATAGGTCTTGAATTAAAAAGGCTCAGGTGAGCAGCCCGAGCCTTGGATACTGAAACATCACAACCTTAATTAAAAGGCATCCACAATCTTCAGGCAATTATCACTTGCAAACTGGTAGTAATTGGCTCCAACTTTCTGATAAAATTCAATTCCCACAGCTTGTAATACTGTTACATCTGCCGGCATTGCACCTGGAGTGGTCAGGGTAGAAGTAACGGTTGTTGCAGGAGTGGCTGCAGTCAGATCCAGGTAACCACTGTAAGCAACATCGGACAATTCATTGAATGTTGGCTGGGTCGGTTCATAGGTGCTGGTTGTACTGTTAAATGCAAAATCAGATACAACAGCCAATGCATTAACTAACCTGTAGTGGGTTGCACCAGGAGGAGCGATGATGAGGCTCATAGGATCAAAGCCAGCCACCACTAAATCTGCTGTATCTCTCGCCACCGGATGTGTGACTGAATACGGAGCAGAAAATATACTATTCAGGCTAAGGCTTTTATCAAAGTCTAAACCATTGATGTAAGTACGTTGTGTTGAGATTTCGATTGCACGATATCCCCTGGCTTCAGTTTGATCCTCCAGGTTTATCTTTTTCATGATGGAAGTGAGACGACCAGTAAGTTGACTATCGGACATCTTAGAAAGCAATTGTGCGAAACCGTTTCTTACGCTTTTACCTGCTTTAGCTGATCCGCCAAATTCGTTCATGTTTTCACGGGTTCTTTCAAATTCAGGAGCAGTGTAAACCTGTTCTGCGGTAGGACCACCCACCATCCCAGCGAAATAGCCTTCCTGTCCTTTGATTTTGAAGTGTCGGATATCGCCAATGGTACCCACATATTTAATTACACCTTTTTGCTTTGCCATAGTTTGGATTTTTAGTTTTTGTTCTAAGGGTTCAATACTAAATTACCTATAAGTGCAGAGGTGCACCATTGCTAAAACAGTGAAGAACAAAACCTATGAATGCAAAGAACTTCAGTACCGGTATGAGTATGGAATAGTGACCCGAATTGTAGATGGAGACGGCATTTGCGTCGTGAATTTGACCAGTGAGAAAGAGCTGGAAATTCGTTTATTAGGCATTGATGCTCCTGAAGTGAGCAATTGTAAAAAGCTCCGGGAGGACGAAAGAGAAACACATATGCCTGGCGGTTTGCTACTAGAATTGGGGAGAGCTTCAAAACTATATTTACAAATGCTATTGCCAATTGGTACAAAGATCAGTTATGTGAGTGCTGTAAAAAGTAGCCAGGACGTTTATGGTAGGTTACTGGCTTACGTTTACCTTAATGATGGTAGATGTATTAACCAGGAGATTGTAAGAGCCGGATATGCCAAAGCCTTTGACAAGTACGATTGTGATCAATTATCTTTACTCATAGCTTTGAATGCAGAAGCAAGGAGAGAACACAGGGGAATTATCAATCAGTAGATATTTTCTGATTTTTTCAGAAAGTAACCTATGTTTTAGAAACCTTGTTGCCCACTTGTTGCCCAGAACGCTGAAACCCTTGATATACAAGGAAAGCTATATTCTGTATCGGAAAGTAAAAACCTCAGACTTTATTAAGCTTATAAAGTGTTTAAAATTATTGGAATAATGAGCCTTCTTTATTTAAGTAGAGGGGGTACAATTATTTGTATGCGCCTTCATTTATCTCCTTCATAATTTCTGCAAATAATCGGGCAGATTTGATCCGGTCATTTATATCATACATTGCTGATACAGCTATCAATTCATTTACACCTGTTTGATCAATAAACGCCTGTAAGCTATTCTTGACCGTTTGTTTGCTACCTACAAATGAGTATTTCAGCATTTGATGAACAGCAGGATGCTGTAACAGTTCTTTTAATTCTTCAGTCATTTCTGTTGGTGGCGGTAATGGCTGCCTGTTGCCGGTTAACACGCCAACAAACATCCTGATCAAGCTGGTGAACATCCTTTCCGCTTCTTCATCAGTATCTGCTATATAAACATTTATCCCGGCCATTGTATAGGGTTCACTTAAAACCTCAGAAGGTTGAAATTGCTCTTTATAGATCTTTAAAGCCTGGTCTAAATAGGTGGACGCAAAGTGACTGGCAAAAGCATAAGGCAGTCCTTTATTGGCGGCTAAATGTGCACTATCAGTACTGGACCCCAATATATAAATTGGTATATGCGTCCCTTCAGCAACAGGTGCTCTAACGTTGGATTTTTTATTTTCCAATGAAAAATACCGCTCAATTTTAGCCACTTCCTCCGGAAATAATTGCGCAGCCTGCATAAAATCTGACCGTATGGCCTGGGCGGTTTGCTGATCTGTGCCTGGAGCCCTGCCAAGACCTAAATCTATTCTACCAGGATATAAATGGGCAAGGGTTCCAAATTGTTCCGCTATAATCAAAGGTGAATGATTAGGAAGCATGATGCCACCCGAACCTACCCTTATCGTTTTAGTGTTTTCCGCAATGTATCCTATGAGTATAGTGGTAGCACTGCTGCCTATATTATCTGAATTATGATGTTCAGCAAACCATATGCGTTTGTAATGGTATTCTTCTGCCTTTTTAGCTAAGGTTAACGAGTTATTCAGTGTTTGTTTTATCGATTCTCCTTGCGAAACAATGGCAAGTTCCAATATTGAGTAGGGTATATTTTGTTTTTCCATAAGGAAGATTAGATAAATGTAATATTGACGTTGCGGGTAAAAACGGAATAGCAAAATTACCTATTGATGCCATCCTTTGTAGAATGCTTTCACCAAAGAAGTGTTATTAAAATAGTGTGGGTAGTAAAATAATAGTAAAGTTCCTTCACATATGTAAAGCCTTTTCGGTTGTGCCAGGTATAATAACGGGGAAATAAAAGTTGCCGGGGGAATTTTATTCGCTTTCAAAGGAATAATTGCCTTTTACCATTGAAAAAGCATTTATGCGGAACAATTTGTGGTTTCTCTCTCAGGCACTATATTTTCTATACTATTAAAAAAACAATTCCATGTCCATCCAATATCTCACAAGGTATCTGTTCATCAGCTTGCTTGTATTAAGTTTAGTCTCATGCATCAACAATAATAAGAATGATCATAAGGATAAAGCTTTAGTAAGAGGAAAGTCCGTTAATGCTGCAGAGTTCTCCCTTCAATATGACCTGTCAAAGCCCATTAATAAATGGGAACTTCCTGCACAGCTTAAAGAAGTTTCAGGGATTGTAAAGCTTGACAATAATCAAATGCTTGCTATTGAAGACCTGCACCCTACGCTTTATATCCTAAACCTTGAGAATGGAAAAGCATCTATAGCCGATACCATCTCTTTTTACGAAACAGCAAAGGAGAAATTCGATATAGAAGATGTGGCTGTAATTGGAAATGATGCTTATGCCTTATGGAGCCATGGTAGTATTTTTAAAATCTCTGACTTTAGAAAGGGCAAACAGGTAAAGGAGATCGTAACAGGACTGGATAAGACAAACAATACAGAAGGATTAGCTTATGATCCCGTTTCCGGTAATCTGTTGATCGCCTGCAAAAATGAATCAGGTTTGGAAGATGAGAAAAAATCAGCTCGTGCCTTATATGCACTGGATATCAAAAGCGAAAGCCTGGTACAAAAGCCTTTCCTGGTCATTGAAAGCAAAGACCTGAAGGCTATGAGCGGCGATAAAGTAAAGTTCTTTCCCTCAGGTGTTGCAGTTAATCCTGCTTCCCATGATATCTATGTCATTTCAACCAAAGACACGAAATGCATGGCGCAGTTCAGCCATGATGGTCAATTGGAATCTTTTACCTATTTGGATAAAGACCTCCTGGAACAGCCTGAGGGTATCTGTTTTGACCCTGCAGGTAGTTTATTTTTAAGCACAGAAGGAAAGCACGGCAAGCCTGCTTATATCTACCAATTTGGATCAAAGGGGCAATAGTTTAAGCTTGCCGGACTGCTAATAGGGAGTACGCTGCAATGCAGCCAGAAAGTACTCTCCATTTCTTATATGGTTGATACCTTGCAATAGGGTTAGGTCATAGAACTGACGACAAGCATACATTCTCCTGACTGTAATTCTTGTATAGAAACACCCTTGCAGATACCTTAGCCTTCATCAATAAATTAATCATATAAAACTATTATATGCAAAACTTGTCTGACACGCAATTGCGCGAATTAGCCAGGAAGCGGGTGGATTTCAGGCGTCACCTGGTTGTTTTTTGTGTGATCAATGCCACTCTATGGCTCTTATGGTGGATGACAGGTCAAGGTTATCCCTGGCCAATATGGCCTCTGGCAGGTTGGGGAATCGGCCTGGTATTCCATTATTTATTCGACTACAGGTCATCAAGGCTTTTTTCTGAAGAAGAGGAATATGATCGCCTGAGGCATAGGAGCCATGAAGAGCATGTAGCGCAATAAATAGTAAACAGGGCAGATAGCCGGAAGTATTGATTATACTTTTCCTAAGGAAATAGTGTAATGGGTAAGGTATATACTACAATAACTGTGAGATTATCTGAATTATTCGCCCACATTTTTCTTCATCTCGGCTATCTGTTCTTTTGTTCCTAGCACAATTACTTTCATATCCCTGGAAATGATCGTTTCATCAGGAGGATTGATAAGAAACTTTCCATTTTCATCTTTTATCCCAATACAATTAACACCTGTTTTCTTCCAGTTCATGATATGCTTCAACGATGTATCCCTGATATTGGAGGGTAGCTTGTAATAACTCACTGCTTCAATATGAATGGATTCACCATCTTCTCCGGATAGGAAATCAATGAATTCGATGACATCAGGCTTGGATACCAGTGTAGCCATATGTGTGCCACCAATAAGATCTGGCATCACTACATGATTGGCACCTGCTTTATACAACTTGGTTGTTGCACTGCTGTTGGATGCGCGACTGATGATATTCAAATGGGGATTGAGCGACCGGGCAGATAAAACTATGAACACGTTATCGGCATCTTCAGGTAAGCTGGTCAGCAATGTACTGGCTTTTTCTATGCCTGCCTTCACCAGCATCTCGTCTTCCGTTGCATCCCCGATCATGTAAACCAGGGAAGAATCTTCAAGATTCTGCATGGTGGCGGCATTCTTTTCAATGATCACAAAATCAATTTTATGCGCCTTCAGGGTCTTGGCTGCCTGGTGACCATTACGCCCATACCCGCACAGTATGACATGCTGCTCTTTTTTAGCTAACTGTTGCATAAGTCGTTTGGTTGTAAAATAACGAGCCAGTTCACCACTCAGAATGTATTGGGTCAGTCTGGCCAATACATAGGTAAATGTAGTGAAGGAAGTAATGATAAAGATGATGTTGAATATCCTCCCATTGGCTGATAGAGGCCTGATCTCGTGGTAGCCAATAGTTGAGATAGTAATAATAGCCATATACAACGCGTCAAAAAAGCTGTAACCTTCCACTATCATATACCCGGTCACTCCAAATACGATGATCAGGAAGATCATGAGTAGCCATTGTACAAATGAATTCAGCTTTTTGAAAGGCCACATGGAAGTGAGGTTGTACTTAAAGTTCCAGATATTTTTGAACAGGTCAAAATCCTCCTGTCATTCAGGCTATTAAATAAATTAAAGAGATGCACCAGTACTTTTGCAACCTGTGCTTGTTATAATGGTAATTGAACTGGGGATTAATGTCCGGTAAAACTATTGCCAGTTTATAGGTTATCCTTATAGCCTGGCAGGTATAGTCGAATAAGTAATATCCCTGAATAATGCTACCTGGGTAGTAAATTCTGAATAAGTAGAAGGCTTTATAAAACAGGCCAGCGCACCCATGTCTATAATAGCATTTTTAAAAACTGGTGACATGGTGGTTGAATACATGATAACCGGGATATCCTTTGTATAGGTATTGCTTTTCAAAAGTAGCAATACCTGCTCGCCATTTATTCTTGGCATGTTATAGTCTAATATAATCAATGCAGGCAACGGCCCTATTTTTAAATTTAAATAATTCATGACTTTATCTCCGGCATTTAATATTTTAATACTAAGACCTGCCAATTCAAGAGATGAGGAAAGTAATTCCATATCATCTTCATCATCATCTATTAATAATATATAAGGCAAAGAGTTGGGCATAATTGGTGGCTTTATTTTATTGTTACAGATAATTTGTCATTTTAAAACCTAAGGGTGGCTTTGAGTTTCAGGAAAACGACAATTACTTAAGTTTTCATTTATCTCCTGTTATTGGCAGGAATTCATTGTTTGGGTTTAAGGTAGGTGTGTCTTTGTAGGGGATAGTTTATTATAATGCAAAGATCAATGTGTTGCAGGGGTTAAACCTTACACCATTATGTTTAAATGTTATAAAGTTTACAGATTGGGAAGTTTAACGCCCATTCCAATAAAACCCATTTTTTAAGAAGTAACTTACGGTGGTTGAGTTTTTGGTGGAATTATGTTTTAAGGCATCAAATGGTAAATATTAAATTGTTGAATAAGAATTGAAGCTGTTAGTCAAAAATATGGTAAGCCTGCGTTGCAAAATGATCCTTAGATCAGAGTTGGAAAAAATGGGTTTACATTTTACTACAGTTGATTTGGGTGAGGCTGAAATCAAGGAGGATCTTACACCCGCTCAGAAAGCCGAACTGGAGACAGCTTTGCGAAAGTTTGGTCTCGAACTCATGGAGGATAAGAAAAGTATGCTTATCGAAAAAATAAAGAATATAGTAGTGGAGATGATTCACTACAGCGATGAGCCGCCTGTTTGGAACTTTTCCAGTTACCTGGCTGAAAAATTAGATTATGATTACAATTACCTCTCTAATCTTTTTTCTGAAGTAAAGGGCACTACTATTGAACATTTTATCATTGCGCATAAAATTGAGCGTGCCAAAGAACTGCTGATATATAATGAACTTACCCTTACTGAAATTGCTGATAAGCTTCATTACAGTAATGTGGCACATCTTTCCAACCAGTTTAAAAAAGTTACCGGTTTAACTCCTTCTTTTTTTAAGAAAATGAAGCATAAGCGCCTAATTGCATTAGAGAACCTTTGACTTTTTTCCATTAATTCATTTCTGCAAAATCATTGAATCCTGTAAGTTCTTTACTGAATGATGTAAGACTTTCTCCAATGCATTATGTGACCTTTACATAATAGAATTTCTTAATCATATTATGGGCATGCAAACAGATACTACCGAACTCGCAAAATCGAAAGCGCACATTATAGTGGAAATATTGGAATACATTGCTAATTCTACTTTAATTAAAACAATAATCAAAAAGAGCACTGGAAATATTACAGTAATGGCAATGGATGCAGGTGAAGAATTGGCTGAGAAAACTTCTCCCTTTGATACTTTTATCCAGGTAATAGATGGAGAGGCAGAGCTTATAATTAATAATAAAAAATATAACCTGCGCTTAGGCGAAGGCATAATAATACCAGCGCATGCCGCTCATTGCTTCAATGCTAATAAGCAATTTAAAATAATCGCTACCATAATAAAGAGTGGTTATGAAGATTGACCTTATGGGAAAGAAATTATTTGTGAAGAATAATTTAGATGGAATATGAAATGAGTAACTTATTTATAGTAAATCCAATCCGTACCCCTTGTTTTACTTATATGCGCTGCTAATTATATTAAATGTATGTAAAGCAAGCTCTTAACATTATTCCTTGCTTGTTAAGCTTACATTACATTTCTTGTGCGTAATTCTACCCGCAAGGTAAATTTATAAGATGTCAAATAGTTATCTCGTTATCGCAACCAGCAAACATAAGTCCTCAATCAAACAAGGTCTGATGGGTTTTACTTTACTGGTTTCAGTTTTAGCAATACTCATGTCCGGATGTAAAACCATGACAAAGTCTCAAAAAGGAGCTGTAATTGGTGGAACCAGTGGTGCCGTTATTGGGGGTGTAGTTGGTCATACTATGGGCAATACTGCTATGGGTGCTATTATAGGTGCAGCTGCAGGTGGCGTTGCCGGAGGCGTAATAGGCCATAAAATGGATAAGCAGGCAGAGGAAATAGCAAAAGAAATGGGTGATGCTGAAGTGATAAGAGAAGGAGAAGGAATTGTGATCAAGTTTAAAGAGAAGGTTTTATTTGCTTATGACCGTTCAGATCTAAATGCAACTGCCAAAACAAATCTTGATAAACTTAAAAATATCCTGCTCAAATATCCTGAAACGAATATTACTGTGATCGGGCATACAGATAGCAAAGGGTCTGACAGTTATAATCAAACCCTGTCTGAGAGCCGTGCCACTGCTGTTACGAATTATGCCAGCCAGAATGGAATTGACAAAGCAAGATTGACAGCGATTGGAAAAGGCGAATCTGACCCTATTGCAACAAATGATACAGAGGAAGGAAGTGCTTCCAACAGGCGGGTTGAATTTGTAATTACGGCAAACGATAAAATGAAAGCTGAAGCCAAAGCAGAAGCCGGTAAATAATCAGATGTAGAGATATATAATTAATTGTCCTTTACCTGGAAAACAATTTGCAGAGCCATAGATGAACAATCTATGGCTCTCTTTTTATGTAATGCTGTAAGGAAGAGAACTTCCTTTACAATTAGTCTGATTAGTCGTTTAATTATGATGAGAATGTAAGAGACGCAGATATCCAAAATGCAATAGCTGTTCCAGGATAACTGAAACAGCCATTGCTGAGAGTTCTAAAGTATGCTTAATTGAATTTGGCGGATATAAATTCAACCAGTTTTTCCTCACCCATTTTATTGGATGTACTTTGATTGGCTACGGTGTTTTTAAATTGTGGTGTTGTAGCCAGGTAATTGATAAATTGCTCCTGTACCTGTCCGGTACCGGTTACATGCAATTCTTCTGCGTTTTGCATATGAGAAGTTATCCCTTTGAAAAACTTGTCCTGCATTGTTCTTTCAGAATTATTTGCGGCATTTTCATTGGAATTTCCACCGCTCACAGGATTGATCTCATTGGCTAGTATAATAAAGTCACCACTGTTTATATTTTCCCTGCCAATAATGGTTGCCTGGTGCGAATCCATCCATATGCCAAATTGCTTTTTGTTTTTTCCAGTCATATAATTGAGTTGTTAATGAAATAAGTAGGTAGCATTATTGTTTTTCCTTTTCTTTCTTTTTCCTGTCTATTATAACCTGTTGAGCTTTTTGAGCAGCTGCTTCTATTTCAGCTAAATCTGCATCGTTCATTTCTATATCTGTACTGTCTATATTAACTGCAGCAAGTGCTGCTGCTTTTTCCTTTGCTTTGGCCTGCCTTTTAAAATAGCCCTTAAATAAAAAGTTTCCCTGCAGCGCTTTCATATTTTCACTAAACCCAAAAGCCGCATCATTGATAGTAGCCATAGTGGTGCTCGCACGCGCAGCAGTACCCTCCAGGCTTTTGGCTAATGTATCATTGTAAAGCAGCCTGCCCAATGAACCTTTTCCTCCTTTGATCTCACCGGTTATGTTGGCCAGGGAGCCGGTGATGTTTTCTGCATTCTTCATGGTTCCTTCCAATCCTTTGGCCAGGTCATCATTGTATAATAACCTTCCCATACTCCCTTTACCTTCCCTGATTTGAATAGTGATGGCGGCCAGCTCACCAGATATGATTTCTGCGTTGGATGCTACCTTGGTTAATTTGGAGATGCTCTTATCAAAATCTAGTGGATTGATCGTAAGTATCCTGCTTCCGTTTGTTAGCACTACGGTATTAGCTGCTCCTGCTGTGATGGTGATCAACTTGTCACCCATTAATCCATCGGAGCCAATACTGGCAAAGGAAGTTGATTTTAAAAAGGGTTTGATCTTCGCCTGCAGTACCATATCCACCCTGATCATTGTGTCAGAAATGATAGAAATATCCTCTACCGTACCAACATTGATACCTGCAAACCTGATATTATTACCAACCTGTAAACCTCCCACATTATTGAAAGTGCCATAAATATGAAAAGTATCTCCAAAAAGATTTTTCTTCTTACCAATAATAAAGACACCGGCCACCAGGATCAACAGGCCTATTATGGTAAACAGGCCTATCCTGGTTTTTTGAGACATTGTAGTTTTCATAATTAATTATTTAAAAAATGAGCTCACCAGTTCATTGGGCGAGCTTTCCAATTCTTTATAGCTTCCTTCTGCTATGAATGCACCATCATTCATTACCAGTATCCTGTCTCCGGTGATTTCTGCACAGGCAATATCATGCGTAATGATGAGGGAAGAGGTTTTGTATTTTTTTTGCATCTCCAGGATCAATTCACTTATTTCCCGGGAAGTAATAGGATCCAGTCCCGTGGTGGGTTCATCATACAGCATGATCTCTGGTTTCAGGATCAGGGTCCGTGCAAGGCCAATCCTTTTGCGCATGCCACCCGAAAGATCGGAAGGCATCACATCAATGGCGCTTAATAAACCAACACCTTCCAAAACTTCTTCAATGCGTTGGTTGATCATGGCAGCATCTGTACTTCGCAATACTCTTGTTAGTGGAAATTCCAGGTTTTCCCTTACCGTCATGGAATCATAAAGTGCTGCGCTCTGGAATAAAAATCCCACCTTGGTCCTGAGTAATTTTAATTCGTCATCATTCAATCCTTTCACTTCCTGCCCGAATACTTTCAGGCTTCCTTCATCATGACTCAATAATGCAACAATGCATTTGATGGTGACAGATTTGCCTTGTCCCGATTTTCCCAACACAACCAGGTTTTCACCCTTGAACAGGTCCATCGTGATATTGGTAAGCACTTTTTTCTTGCCAAAGAACTTCTTCATGCCCTTAATCTGGACAACTGCTTCTTTATTATTTCCGTTTATAGTTTTTACTGAATTGATATTTTCCATGTTATTTATGCTATTAACTGTAAGCAAATATGCTTGTCAACTGCACTGCAATAGCATCCAGCACAATGATCCAGAGAGAAGCATTTACAACAGCAGAATTAGCCGCTACACCTACGCTTTCTGTTCCCCTGTTAGAATTATATCCTTTATAGCAACCAATAAAGCCAATGGCGAAACCAAAAAATATGGTCTTGGCAACTGAAGGCAACAGGTCGGAAAAGGTTAAAGCATCAAAGGCCTTATTAAAATAGAGTAGGAAAGTAAAATGCCCTCCCAGGTTCGAAGCAGTAAATCCACCCAGTATGGCTAAAGTGTCAGCCATCAGGGTCAACACAGGTATCATGAAAATGCAGGCAAGAATTCGTGGAACTACCAGGTACTGCATTGGATTGGCTCCGGATACTTCCATGGCATCTATCTGTTCACTCACTTTCATACTGCCTAACTCTGCACCGATACTCGAGGAGATTTTTCCTGCGCATATCAATGCAATGATCACAGGTCCTATTTCCCTGATCACTGAGATGGCTACCATACTTGGCACAAAGCTTTCGGCACCAAATGCTTTCAGGGTAGGTTCAGACTGTAGCGTTAAAACGAACCCGAGTATAAAGCCTGTTATACCTACTAATGAAAATGATTTGTATCCTATTATATAACACTGCCTGATAAATTCATTCCATTCGAATCCCTGCCGGAAAATATTTTTAAAGAATCCAGACATGAATTGCATCTGGTTCCCGGTTTCTTCCAATACGTCAGTTATTTTGCCTGCCATATAATTTTGAGTTTAGGTAATTATTTGCTGTTGAGCTTACCATATACTTTTTAAAAGAATTCTTTTTACAGTTATTCATAATTAATTGGATTCACATCCACGTACTCGTTGTTTGAAATACGATCATCATTCTATTTTTCGATGTTAATTAAACCTCCATATTTTATTAAAAGATCTATCTATGGAGTTTTGTTATAAACCACTGACTGAAATAGTTCCCTTTGAAGAAAATTTTGCCTGGTGATAATCCAGTTGAAGGAACGGTTTATAAAACGGGTTGCTTAGAAGGAAAATTAAATCAATGTAAAGGTCCGGAATTTTTAAAGAGCCTTTGTTACATGATTCATTATAATCCTTGCAAAATTCTTTGTTTTATATGCTTTTATAGCCAATTAACGTTTGTTGGCCGAATGTTTACAGGGAGAAGTAACAACTTTACTTCAATTGTTTATTTGTGATTTATTTTATTTTGGAAATAAACTTGTAATACACCAGATAAACCTGGCGCTAAAGAAAGTTCAGTTTAGCATCTGAATGTCCGGTTTCTAAACCTTATTATGAAGAATATAATAGCAGATCTTATTTATTGGGGGAGACCTGCAAAATCAATTAAACCTATTGTTCTTCTTGTATTGGTTCACTTATTTTTTATCTCATTAAACGCACAAGATGCAACCACCATCATTCCAAAGAACAATGCTACCAAATCCGATACATCGAGGCAGACGGACCTGATAGATATTGCTAAAAGCCTGTTTCGCATAAAACCTGGTAAAATAAGAGAGCAAAAAGACCAAAAGGTTTATTTTTCATTGTTACCCATTGGTGCATCGGTTCCCGGTGGTAGCGGCAGGGCCCTGATTACGGCTACTACAGCTGGTATTTATTTAGGCCCACGCAGAACAACCAATTTGTCCAGTGCCACATTTGCTCCCTACTGGAATTTTCATGGACGATTTGGCCTTCCCCTGCGCAACAGCATTTGGTTTCCCGGGAATACACGTACCATCCAGGGTGATACGCGGTTTCTTGTCTATCCGCAGTTTACCTGGGGATTGGGAAGTAGTCACAGCACTGATGAAAAAATGCTGGTTGATTACAAATACATCCGCTTCTATCAAAGTCTGCTCAACCGTGTCAGGTCTTATTTCTTTGCCGGCCTCGGTTATAACCTGGATTATCATTTCAATATTAAAACTGAGGACTCGCTGGTGGACCTTAAAACCTATACTGGATATTCTTATGGTACCAGCCGGAATTCCTTTTCTTCAGGTGTAACCCTCAACCTGTTGTATGATACACGTAACAATTCATTAAACCCATTACCTGGTTCTTATGGAAATATTATTTACCGGGTCAACCCCCGGTTTCTAGGTAGTAATGATAACTGGCATTCATTGTATGTGGATGTTAGAAAATATCTTTCGTTGAATAATGCAAATCCAAACCAGCAAAACAAACTGGCGTTTTGGTCCTACCTGTGGACGGTCTTAAATAAAAATAGTCCTTACCTGGATCTTCCCAACATTGGCGGAGACCCGTACAATCGTTCAGGCAGGGGGATAGATCAAAACAGGTACAGGGGCAGAACCCTTTTCTACCTGGAAAGCGAATACAGGAGAGATATCACACCAAATGGATTATTGGGATTCGTGGTATTTGCCAATACAAATACAGTAAGCGGTTTCGGTACCTTATTTACTTCGTGGCACCCGGCTATTGGGGCGGGTTTACGCGTCAAATACAATAAAGGGTCCAATACCAACATTGGTATTGATTATGGAGTTAGTAAAGGGTTTAGTTCTATCATGATAAACCTGGGTGAGGCCTTCTGATAATTGATAAGTTCGCGGGAATGCCATTCCCTACTAATACCAGGATATAATCTTAGCTGAACAGGTTTACTATAACAGACTGGCATATATCCTGTGATAATAATTAACGCGAGCCTACCTTTAAATAGCCTACCTTTCCCCAATCACCAATTGAAGAGGTTAAACATATTTATTCTACATCTTCAATTAACTCTTTAGGTCAATGAAAAAAGTTACTATCGTTTTTGCATCCTGGAAAGACCTGTGGGATTTCCAAAACCATGTCCGTTCTGATAATTTTGATATCGTTCAAAATTCCTGCGAATTAAAAGGTCAGTTCTCTGATGATGAAATTTCTTTTGCAGTCAATGTTATGAAGGCAAAGCTTGTAGAAGAGACTACAGCTGTAAAGTAAGGTTGACAAAAGAAAGGGTTGACAGGTTAACAAGTTGAAATGTTGATAAGGAAGTATCTACAACCGAATGCTTTTTGTCGAATGTAATGACTGCAACCAATAACACGCTGCAACCTAACCAGTCGTTTATTCTTAAGATTAACTGCATATAACAGTTCTGCCCAGCCTAACGAACCAGAAACAAAAAACCAGAAACCAGAAACGCTTAAGCAGCATGCTTAAGCAAAAACAATGGAATCATATATCCCGGAGGAAAGTCTCCTTCAAACCTCACCTTCCAGTCATAGTCATTCATGTATAGCTCCATGAACTCCTTGTCTTCATCATTGAGTGGTGCCTGAACTTTAATATCCAGCTTATTCTTTAGCTTCTTTGGCTTTTCGGGCTTTGGTTCCTTCAGCCTTTGATCCAGTTCCACTTCAAAGGAAGAGAGCAAAAGGGTAAACTGATCTTGGGTAAGGGAGATACGCTGTTGCTCTTCCAGGAAATGGTACAGGGCAGTAAATACATCCCCTTTATTCATTCCCTGCTTTAAACAAACAATGGCTATGGTCCTTACCTGTTTAAACAACTGCCTGTACCTTCTTTTAACCGGTACAAAGCGGTAGATGATGGAAGACATGATATTGCCTGTACCAAACCTTTCTGCGCTTCTCCTACTTCCTTCAAAGGCAGGATCACTCCAGAAGCGCTTTGAATCCACTCCTGGCAGCAGCCGTACCAGGTAACCCCATTCCACATCCTTATAAAAGTTCACGTTATCATCCACTGTACCTGTTGCCTTGATGTAGCCTACTTGCTTTGCCATATGATATTGGTTTTATAGCTGCAAGTTTTTGAAAATCCCTCTCAGTTCAAAACCACCCTGTCCGTTTTGGCCGTTTTTGGCCGATTTGACCGTTATTGTCCGCTTTTGGCCGTATTGACCGGTTTTGTCCGTTTTCCTCTCTAACCAATTGATCCTTACTCCTTTTTCCCTTTCTTGAAAATTGAACATTGAGCATTGCTCATTGAGCATTATTCCTCCTTCAACCCAAGCGAGGAACGCAATGAAGCCTCTCCAACCTAACCTCACTTCATCATTCGATATTCCTTGTTCATCTGTTCGATATTCCCCTCCTTCTCCCTATCTCCAGTATACCAGCGCCCTGGCTGCAGTATACCTAGGGTATAGATACTGCGTGATGATCACGCAGTATCTATACCCTAGGTAGGGATTTGATAGGGCGCAGCTATACTCCAGGTAGGGAGTCGATAGGTTGTTAATTGGGAGAATGCCGGGAGAACATTGGATGGAAAATTTTCAAATGCAACTATAGCTTACATTCAATGTATGACTGATGGAAATCACCGGAAATCTTGCGTTGAGGAGTTATTTTTATTGATCTATAAAAAATTAGGCTAATGCAGGTTTTGGAAACTGGAAGATTGAAAATTCTTACAAGTATTATAGCTCTTTATTTGTGTTCCTTATTAGCCTGCAATAAAAAAGCGGTTATCCCTGATCCGGTTCCTACCCCGCCGGCTACACCATTCCTGTTTGCAAAGGGTGCAGACATAAGCTGGCTGACAGAGATGGAGGCTGCTGGTAAAAAGTTTTATGATACTAATGGCAATGTAAAAGATGGCATTGCGTTGCTTACAGAACTAGGGATGAACACTGTAAGGTTAAGGGTGTGGGTAGATCCTGCAAATGGGTGGAATAACAAGGCTGATGTGGTGGCAAAGGCTTTAAGAGCCAAAAGCCAGGGCATGCGCATCATGATCGATTTTCATTACAGCGACACCTGGGCTGATCCCGGCAAGCAAGGCAAGCCTGCTGCCTGGGCCTCGAAATCAGTTGCTGATTTGCAGCTTGCTATTGAATCTCATACCACTGATGTTTTGAATGCGTTAAAAGGACAGGGCATAGAACCTGAATGGGTGCAGGTGGGTAATGAAACAAATGATGGTATGCTTTGGCCTGAAGGCAGGGCCTCAACCAATATGAAGACATTCGCCAAATTCATTGCTTCGGGATACAAAGCGGTAAAATCTGTATTTCCTGCCTGCAAGGTTATAGTGCATCTTTCTGATGGATTTAATAATACACTTTACCGCTGGTTGTTTGATGGACTTAAAGACAACGGAGCTGGCTGGGATGTTATTGGCATGTCTTTGTACCCACAGTCATCCAACTGGTCAATGCTGACCACACAGTGCCTTGCCAACATGGAAGATATGGTGTCGAGATATCAAAAAGAAGTTATGGTAGTGGAAGTGGGCATGAGCTGGGATCAGGCAGCGTCCTGCAAATCTTTTCTTGAAGACATTATGGCAAAGACCCGGTCTCTTCCGGGAAACAAAGGATTGGGTGTATTGTATTGGGAACCTGAAGCGTATGGTAACTGGCAAGGATACACGCTTGGTGCATTCGACAACAGCGGGCGGCCAACAGTGGCGCTCCAGGCTTTTCAAAAATGAACTGAAAATTACAGTTGGCATCACTTTATTGCCTTTGTCTTTTTTCGAACACGGAAATTGGCCAGGAACCGCTCCCCGGTTTTTAATTCCTGCGCCAGGTCGCGGATAGTCTTGGTTTCAAATAATCGTATCAACTGCTGCTTGATTGGTTTGTATTGAAAATGCATAGGACAGGGTTGGGCTTCGGAGCAGGCTTTGAGTCCAAGTACGCATTTGGTAAAGATGTCATCTTCTTGAATGGTTTCAAGTATGGTTCGTATGGATAAACCTTTTGCCTTATCTGTAATATAAAATCCTCCATTAGGACCACGTACGGAGCTAATCACCTCATTGTCCTTTGTAAGCAGTTGTAATATTTTGGCAGTGAAGGACCTAGGTGCATCTATCGATTTGGCAATTTCGTCAATGCCAAGCTTATTTTCTTCGCTACTTTTCTGGGCTATATAAATGGTGGCACGAAGAGCGTATTCGGCGGTTTTTGAAAACATCTGTCTATGGTTTACCAGATCAACTTTGATCTACAGGCAAAATAAGGCAACCTTCATGTTTTTACAATAATATTCTTGCAGATATAAACAATTCACAATCAGGTAAGGTGCATATTAAAGACCTCATTATCCTTTTCACATTGCTTTACTATTGGTTATAAGTTACAGGCCGTCGCGGAATTTGATAAAGAAATAAAGATAAAATTGTCTTTATTTATTACTTTTGTTCCAATAGTAGCGCAATTGTAAACCATTGGCCTGCCACCATTCTGTTTTCACCACCCTATCCAAACCAGGTAAATAACGCAGGCTATTATTTTTAAAATGATCTATGATACAACAAGCTTTATTGGAAAAGTTTGAGCAGTTTACCGCTCCGGAAGAACTAAAAAGGGCAGGCATATATCCTTATTTCCGTCCCATTGAAGAGAACCATGATACGGAGGTCATCATACATGGCAGGAAGTTGTTAATGTTTGGTTCCAACAGTTACATGGGATTGACCAATCATCCCAAAGTGAAAGAAGCTGCAAAGAAGGCGATTGACAGGTTTGGTAGTAGTTGTTCGGGATCCAGGTTTTTGAATGGCACTTCCCAACTGCATATAGAACTGGAAGAAAAGCTGGCGGCGTTTACAGGAAAAGAAGCAGCACTGGTTTATAGTACGGGTTTTCAAACCAATCTTGGCACAGTGGCTTCCATGGTAGGAAGGCATGGAGTGATAATTCTGGATGAACTGGACCATGCCTCGATCATTGAAGGCAGCCGGTTGTCATTTTCAAGAGTGCTGAAGTTTGCGCATAATGATATGAACGACCTGGAAGGTATTTTGAAAACATTTCCTCATGATAAAGTGAAGATGATCGTAATTGACGGTGTGTTCAGCATGGAGGGTGATATCTGTAATCTTCCCGAGATCACAAGGCTGGCTGAAAAGTATGGTGCATTGGTAATGGTGGATGATGCGCATGCCTTAGGTGTGATAGGAGAACAGGGAAGGGGCACTGCTGATCATTTTGATTTGACAGAACAGGTGGATATCATCATGAGTACATTCAGTAAATCACTGGCTTCCATCGGTGGCTTTGTAGCCTCTACAAAAGAGGTAATAAATTATTTGAAACACCACTCCCGTCCTATGATCTTCAGTGCAAGTATCCCTCCATCTGCTGCAGCTGCAGCACTGGCGGCACTGGAGATCATCCAGGAGGAGCCGGAAAGAATGGAAGCTTTATGGGATAACACCCATTATATTTCAAAAGCTATCAGGGATATTGGTTTTGATACCAATACTTCAGAAACGCCCATTATTCCCATTTATATCCGCGACAACCAGGTCACTTTCCAATTTACACAACGCCTGTTTGAAGAAGGCATATTTGTTAACCCGGTAGTATCCCCTGCAGTACCCAGCGACTCATCCCTGATCCGCATGTCCATTATGGCTACACATACCCGTTACCAGCTGGATGAAGCCATTGGCAAGATAGAAAAGATAGCAAGTGAGCTGCAGGTATTTGCGGAGCGCCACTGATCTTAAAAATGAAGAGAAGGTATGAGTATCGTTATAAAAGAAGTCAATGATAAAAAAGGTCTTGCAGCATTCATAGACCTTCCCTACAGGCTATATAAAGATCATCCCTATTATATACCACCTTTACGCTTTGATGAGGAAGCTACATTAAGAAAAGATAAGAACCCGTCCTTTGACTACTGTGATGCAAGGTATTGGCTGGCCTATAAGGGCAACAAGGTAGTGGGCAGAATTGCCGGCATTATCAATAAAGCCTATATAGAAAAATGGAAGGACAGGCATATACGTTTTGGATGGATCGATTTTGAAGAAGATGAAGCTATTGTAAAGGCGCTGATGGAAAAAGTTGAAGAATGGGGAAGAGAACTTGGAATGAAGGCTGTTCATGGCCCGCTTGGGTTTACAGATCTTGATCATGAAGGCACATTGATAGAAGGCTTTGACCAGGTAGGTACTCTTGCCGCGCTGTATAATTATCCCTACTATCCTGTGTTGATGGAAAAGCTGGGCTACAACAAGCATACTGACTGGGTGGAGTACAGGGTAAAGGTGCCTCAGCGCATGGATGAAAAGCTGGAGAAGATCGCATCTATTGTGGAAAGACGTTTACAATTAAAAGTAGTGCGCTTTAAGAAGGCAAAGGAATTATTACCCTATGCTCCAGCTATTTTTGACCTTATTAATACAGCTTACTCTGACCTGTATGGAGTGGTGCCCCTGACACAACGCCAGGTAGATTATTATACCAAGCAGTATTTCTCCTTTATCAAAGCAGATTTTGTGTCCCTGATCCTGGATAAGGATGATAAGCTTGCTGCATTTGGCATTACCATGCCTTCATTATCCAAGGCCCTGCAAAGGAGCAGGGGAAGGTTATTTCCATTTGGTTTTATTCACCTGTTGAAGGCGATGAAAAAAAATAATACTGCAGACCTGTTAATGGTGGCCATTCGTAAAGACCTGCAGGGTAAGGGGGTTAACTCCTTGCTGATGTGCGAGACATTGAAATCATACATCCGCAATGGAATTGAGTTTGCTGAAACCAACCATGAACTGGAGGATAACAAAAAGGTACAGTCATTATGGGAGCATTTTGATGCTACATTGCATAAGAGAAGAAGGTGTTATATCAAACAGCTTTAGTTTTTAATTTAATGAGTAGATGAAGAAACGGATACTGATAACCGGTGCGAGTGGCTTTATTGGTAGCTTCCTGGTAGATGAAGCTATTGCCAATGGTTATGAAGTGTGTGCAGGTATCAGGCCTTCCAGCAACAAGCAATACCTGCAGCATCCGGGTGTGCGCTTCCTCGAAATGGATCTTTCCTCTGCCGAACGGTTAGAGTGCCAGCTGCAGGCATTTAAAAACCAATACGGAAATTTCGATTATGTCATTCACAATGCGGGTATAACACAGGCGCATAAACGCGAAGATTTCCATACTGTGAATTATGAGTACACCAGGAACCTGGTTGATGCACTCATAGGTGCCTCTATAGAGCCCCATAAATTTATCCTGATCAATTCATTGGCAGCCTATGGGCCGGGTGATGCGCATAAAATGCAACCCATCAGGCTATCTGATGATCAAAAGCCTATCTCTGAATACGGCCGGAGCAAAATGAAAGCTGCCAGCTATATTAAATCACTTGATCTTCTTCCTTATATCATTGTTCATCCAACAGCAGTATATGGGCCCCGTGACAAGGATTTTTTCCAGTTTATCAAACTGGTAAATAATGGTATTGAGCCCTATGTGGGCAGGCATGCTCAAATGATCTCCCTGATCTATGTAAAGGACCTTGCCAAAGCAGTCATAGCCTTGCTTAACTCGGGATCAGTGCGGTGTTCGTATATAGTGTCTGATGGTATTGATTACAATAAGGAACAATTAGGTTTAGAGGCAAAATTGTGCCTGAGAAGAAAAACTGTAAAGATCAAATTGCCCCTGCGACCTGTTCAAATGACCATTTCTGCCATTGACAGTATGCACCAGTTGTTATTCAGGAAACTTCCTTTTATTAACCGCGAAAAGCTGAATGAGATCAGCAGTGCCAACTGGCTTTGTGAAAGCAGGGAAGTGTGGGGGCATTTAGGTGACAAGCCTGCGTATTCTTTGAAGGAAGGAATAGAAGAAACTATTTCCTGGTACAAAAGCAATGGCTGGCTGTAATGTATTCCAATGATATTATCCAGGAAAAGATGAGGGCTTTGTAAAACTGGCTACCTTAATTAAGGATAAAAATATCTTTAATTAGTATATTGAGTGACAATTCTGCTGTTATGAGACAAAAAAACTTCATCAGTTATTTACTGAACCCAAAGAACTGGTGGCTGCCTTTATTGGTGATCTTCACCATAAGTGCAGCGGGTGTGACCATGATCGGTATACACACATACACCGAGGCACCACCTATCCCCAATTATACTACAGGCAAGGGAGCAACGATCTTTTCAAAGGATGATATTTTACAAGGGCAGGCAGTGTTTCAAAAGTATGCCCTGATGGAGTATGGAAGTATGTTTGGAGATGGGGCAAACAGGGGCCCGGATTTTACCGCCGAAGGCCTGCACCAGGTTTCACTATACATGAATCAGTACTATGCTTCAGCACTAAAGGGAAACAATAGTGATGATTTGTTAAGACAGGGGATGGAGCAACAGGTAAAAAAAGAGATCAAGAGTAACAGGTATAAAGCATCAACAAATAACGTGTCACTGTCTGATGCCCAGGCATTCGCTGCTGATGAACTGGTAAAATATTATACTGCAAAATTTACTGATCCTTCATCTCCGGGGGCTTTCAGACCTTCGGGATATCTTTCAAATGCTGCTGAAATAAGGTCCTTTACGGCTTTTGTTTTTTGGGGCGCATGGGTTTGCGGAGTGGAACGACCGGGCAAGACCTACAGTTACACGCACAACTGGCCTTTCGATCCGCAGGCTGGCAACACACCCAGTGCAGCTATTATTTTATGGAGTATTATTGGATCCCTGGGGTTGATCATAGGCCTTGGGTTGGTTCTTTTTTACCATGGTCGAATGGACAAGCTGGATGATAATGCTTTTGTCAACAAATCATCCAGCTTTATGACGAAAAAAGCTGTGCAGAGATTCAGGCCCAACGACATTCAAAGAGCTACCTACAAATATTTCTTTACGGCAATAATTCTTTTTGCCGTACAGGTTTTATCGGGGATATTAACGGTGCATGATTTTGTTGGATTTGTAAGGTTCTTTGGATGGGATATTTCACAGGTACTACCAGTTACGATCACCCGTAGCTGGCATGTTCAATTATCGCTTTTGTGGATCTCTGCGTGCTGGGTAGGCGCATCACTTTTTGTGATGCCATTAATTTCCTCTGTGCAGCCCAAAAGGCAATTGTTGTTGGTCAACTCTGTTTTTTGGCTTCTTGTTGCAACAGTTGCAGGATCAATGGCAGGCATATTTTTAGGACCACATGGGTTATTGGCTAACTGGTATTGGTTGGGTCACCAGGGTTGGGAGTATGTGGAACTGGGGAAGCTTTGGCAGGTTTTACTGGCTGCTGCTCTTGTGCTATGGGTTGTAACATTATATAGGGGCATCAGGCCGGTAATGAAATGGAACCAGCCATGGGCTTTACCCAACTGGATGGTTTATACGACAGCCAGTATTCTCCTATTGCTTATATCCGGGTTTATAGCTACCCCTAAAACCAATTTTGTCGTAGCAGATTTCTGGCGTTGGTGCGTAATACATATGTGGGCTGAGGCCTTCTTTGAAGTTTTCACTACTGTGCTTATAGGATACTTCATGGTGTTAATGGGATTGGTGAGCCGCCAGGCAACCATTAGGGTGATATACCTGGCTACATTGTTATTCCTTGGATCCGGATTGCTGGGCATATCTCATAATTTTTACTGGAATGCAAAGCCTGTGGGCACAATGGCGCTGGGTTCTGTTTTTTCAACCTTACAGGTAATACCTCTTGTATTGTTGACCCTGGAAGCATGGCGATTTAGTAAGATGCCAGGGCTATTGGAAAAAAAATCAGGTGCAACAGCAGGTAACCAGCTTTTTGGATTTAAAGAAGTGTTCCTGTTTTTAATAGGTGTAAACTTCTGGAACTTCTTTGGTGCAGGTGTACTCGGTTTTATCATAAACCTGCCCATTGCCAATTATTATGAGCATGGTACCTATTTGACAGTGAACCATGGGCATGCAGCCTTAATGGGAGTTTATGGTAACCTGGCACTTGCATCCGTTTTATTCTGTTGCCAGTTATTATGCAAAAGTTGGTGGTGGAAACCTAAAACGGTGCGTTTGATCTTCTGGTCCATCAATGTAGGTTTGATACTGATGGTTTTCCTTGACTTATTTCCCGTTGGTATATGGCAGTTCCAGACTGTAACAGAGAAAGGTTTCTGGTATGCCCGTAGCAGCAATTTCATTGAGAGTACAGGATTTCAAACGTTTACCTGGCTAAGAATTATAGGAGGAGCCTTATTTACAATGGGTGGTGTTTTTCCTTTACTATGGTTGATCATAAAAGGAAGCAGTAAAGTGAAAAGAAATATTCCCGGCCTGGAAAGACTTATTGCAGGAAATGAACCGGTAAGTGAAGCTATCTATTGACCTGTGTGGTATTAGAATATTGAATCAATAGCGAAAAAATTAAGTGTATGAAAAATATGGTAGATCAAAAACCACTTGTGTATTCATGTTCCGGTTGTTCAAGCTCAGCGCAAATGGCGAATTATTTGGCTGTACAACTTGACCGCCAGGGAGTTGCCGAGATGTCATGTATTGCCGGTGTAGGAGGCAATGTAAAAAAGTTGGTCAAGACCGCATTATCGGGAAGGAAGATAGTGGTAATAGATGGCTGTCCATTGGCCTGTTCCAAACACTGCCTTGAAAATCATAATGTAAAACCTGATATATACTTTGATCTTTCTTTAATGGGAGTAAACAAAAAAACCCATGAAGATTTTAGCACTTTACAGGCAAAAGCTCTACTTATTCGGTTGAAGCAAGCTATAGATCCTTCCTATGAAGAGACAGAATTAAATCCTATTCCCCTATGAATATTACGGTAAGGTCCCTCTGCTTCTAAAGAGAGGGGCTGATGACCGTATATAATAATGTTACCTATAAATGAGAAACAATAAGATTGAGTTATTGGCACCAGTGGGATCATTCGATTCTTTACATGCGGCAGTGAATTCCGGTGCTGATGCATTCTATTTCGGAGTGGAACAATTGAATATGCGTGCGCGTTCAATAAATGCCTTTACTGTAACAGATATAAAGGAAATAGCTTCCATAGCCAGGAAAAAAAATGTAAAGGCTTACCTCACGCTAAATACGGTGATGTATGAGCATGATATGCAATTGCTACAATCAGTATTGAAAGAAGTTAAAAAGCATGGGATACATGCTGTTATAGCTTCTGATTTTGCAGTGATACGAATGTGCAATGAGTTGGGTGTTCCCTTACATGTATCTACCCAGGCCAATGTATGTAATGTGGAGGCTGTCGCATTTTTTGCTGCTTTTTCAGATGTAATCGTTTTAGCCAGGGAGCTTACACTGAAACAGGTGGAACAAATAACCAAAGAGATAAGGCGGCGAAAAATAAATGGGGTTTCTGGTGAACCACTGCGTATTGAAGTATTTGTGCATGGAGCATTGTGTATGGCGGTATCTGGGAAATGTTATTTAAGCCTTCACCAACATAATGCTTCAGCCAACAGGGGAGCATGCCTTCAAAATTGCAGGCGATCTTATAAGGTCATTGATGCAGAGACCAACCAGGAACTACTAGTCGACAATGAATATATTTTTTCCGCCAAGGACCTTTGTACAATTGATATTCTTGACCAGGTAGTTAACAGCGGGGTCGATGTAATAAAAATTGAGGGTCGTACTAAAGGGCCAGAATATGTTTTTACAACCACCAGGTGTTACAGGGAGGCCCTGGATGCCATAGCTGATGGCAGTTATTCAGATAAAAAGGTGGAGGCCTGGAAACATGAATTAGAAAAGGTATATAACCGCGGATTCTGGGAGGGGTATTACCTGGGAAGGAAATTAGGCGAGTGGACAAAAGGCCCTGGATCTGTTGCGACCGAAAAAAAAGTCTATATAGGTAAGGGCACTAAATACTATCCCAAAATTGGTGTGGGGGAGTTCCTTGTGGAAGCAGGAACAATAAAGGAGGGGGATACAATTATGGTAACCAGTCCATCTTATGGAATTTCCAGGAATAAGATGGAAACGTTGGTGGTGAATGGGGTAGTGGCCAGGGAGGCAGGTAAGGGTGATAAGATCACCTTTCCCATAAAAGAAAAAATTACGGTTAAGGATAAACTTTATAAAATCATAGATAACTCCATTGTTTAAGATCGTTCATTATAGAAATAAATGCATTGGCTGCGGGATATGCTTTGAGTTGCAACCGCATTTGTGGAGGATGAGTAAAAAGGATGGTAAAGCTGTTTTACTCAATGCTTCCGTCAATAAAAAGTTGTTCATTCTTGGGGTTCCGGAAACTGAAATTGAATTGACCATGGAAGTTATAACGGCTTGCCCTGCAAGGGTGATTAAAATTATGTAGTGGCTTGTTTACGTTAAAGGCTAAACATCTTTTTACCCTGTTATGAAATAAAAAAAGCTCCTGTTTAGAGGAGCTTTTTTTATTGTATGTATCAGATATTATTTTGTATAAACAATCTTGGAAACATTATTATTGGCAAGAGAGTACACACTATTGTAAGAATAGAACGAAGCGTATGCAACTGTTTGGCTCTGATCCTGTACAAGGGCATTTTGCTTATCTAATGCAGCCTGGTTATTACTCAGTACACTAACGAATTTAAATAGCCTGCTGATGGTGACCTTTACATATTTCTTACCGTCCACTGTAGTATCTGAAGTGGTTTTCTGGCTGGGATGCACATCATTCAGGTTAATAGGAACCCAATCAGTAGCTACTCCTGCCGCATTTGCCAATGCAGTAAAATGAAGCCCATTCAGGTAAGAATGTGAAAAATCCTGTGTTAAGTGCAATGCCCAGGAACGCTGGTATTCAGTTGGATCAACTAAAAAGTTCACAATCTGGTTGAAATCAAGATGCAGTGTGTCATTAACAACCGTGGTTTTAACCACCTGGTCTTTTACATCAAATTTGATAGTGTAAGCATTGTTTGGATCGATAGGGACTTCCTTGTTGTTCTTGGTACATGCGGTCAAAAAAAGTGTTAATAGGGCGATAGACAGGTAGCGTTTCATACTAGGTGTTTTATAGTTTTCAAAAGTTTTCATGGTAGGGTAAAATTTAAAAAGCGCGTTGCTTCCGAAAGTACATATTTAATCTTCAAAAGCAAATGAAGTTTACTGCTTTACCTGATTATTTTTTGGGTACAGCTAAAGCAGTAAATCTTCTATTCAATAGATGTTATATATTAAAGTTTAATGATCTTCCTGGTTTCTTTTTTTCCATTCATATCAATCATTATAACATATTCCCCTTTTGGCAGATCACCGATTGAAAGATCAGTTCTCATGATATTATTTGCCTTGGTTACAGAGAATTGTTTTTGCAAAACTCCTGCCATATTTACTACTTGTATTTTCATTGCTCCTGCAAAAGAGTTTTGCAATGTCATGGTAAAACGATCCCTGACAGGGTTTGGATAAATAGCAGCAGTTGAAATGGTAGTTTCCATCTGCTCCCTGACAGGGGCAGCGGCAATTCTTCCTGCTACAACACTAGCACTTGCAATCTCCAGCCAATTAATATTAAAACCCTGGGCTGAGGTGGAAAGTAATCTTAGTGTTTGTGGTCCTGCAGTCAGGTTTATGTTTACACTAACTGTTTGCCAGGTTTGGTATCCACCTGTTGAAGGAAGGTTGACAGAGGCAAGTACAGTAGCCCCGTTTTTCACCTGGAGGCTTGCTGTGTTATATGGAGTAGCAATTCTAAGTTTTAAGGTATAAGTTCCTGAAGTGGAAGGATTGATGGCATAATCCATCCAGTCGCCATTGTCTATCCAACCCACATCCAGTGTTCCGCCAACGTCCGCTGTGTTTTCGGTAAGCACTCCACTCATGGCGCTCCAGTTCTCTGCTTCAATATGCATGGAAGATCCGGAAGGCACAGAAGCGTTTACGGTTACCACCACATCATCTGTAGCAGTAGCACCGCCATTATCTGTTACGGTGAGGCGGAAAGTATAACTGCCCTGGGTAAGACCTGTTACAGTGGTTGAAGCAGAAGAAGGAGAGGTGATGGTAGCTGCTCCGCCGGATAGTTTTGTCCAGGCATAA